>CAKRCJ010000005.1 GCA_934307185.1 uncultured Roseburia sp. | reverse complement strand
GACAGATTTTTGGAACGTAGAAAAGAAATCGTAGCGCGCTATAATGAAGCGTTTGCTGATTGTGAAAATATTATCACACCATATCAGCTGCCGGAGACAGAGAGCGGCTGGCACCTTTATATTGTACAGGTAACAAACTGTGACAGAAGAAAAGTATTTGAGGCATTAAGAGAACACGGAATTGCAGTGAATGTACATTATATTCCTGTTTATATGCACCCTTATTATCAGGAACATGGATATAAAGATGTTCATTGTAGGAATGCGGAGGAGATTTACTCACATATTATCAGTTTACCGTTATATCCGACACTTACAATGGAAGAACAGGATTATGTGATACAACAGGTTTGTGAATGTACAAAGAATGAGTAATAAATTTTATTTTTTATGGGATTGCAAATGAGGGAACGTTATAATGGAAAAAATTACAAAACAATTGGTGTGGAACGTACTTTTTGAAAAGGAAGTTTCGTATGATGAAAAAGAACAATATATATCGAATTATAGAAATGAATTTCCTAAAGATGTAGATGTATATGCAATGGAAATAGAATTGCTTGTTCAGGGAAATAAATTAGAGGATGCCTACAATATTGCAAAAGTTGCATTAAGAAGAAATCCGTATTTAATTATTGTTCATTTCAATTTGGCAAAAGTATGCGAAATGCAGTCAAAATATTTAGAGGCATATAGGCATTATTCTATTACTAAATTTTTAGCTGGTTATGCAGAGGAAAAGGATATAGTACCGATATGTGAAAAATCAATGCAAACAGTATTAAAACATTTGGAAGAATCAATTAAATTATTGCCAGAAAAAGAAAGAAAATTATTAATTCAGGAAGCAATTCCTAATATGCTTGGATGTGAGGTAAATCAATTTGGCTATAAAGAGCGTAGATTCTGTTCTTTTCAAAATATAATAGGAGATTATTATTTTGAATATGAAAAAAAATATATTGGGGTATATCAGGTACCTAATTATATTATTAATGCATTAAATAATAAAACGGCAATTGAGTTAAAAACAGAAATTAGAACAGTATTAGAAGATACACATTTACAATTGCCAAAGGAACCAGAAGAGTGGATTGTTCCAATAGCTGTGGAAAAAGTAAATACATTGCATCTGATACATCATGAACAACATGAGGATGTAAAGTGTTTGCAACGTCAGGCTAAGAATTTCTATTATTATCGAGTATGTGGGGGAAGTTCGATTGTATCTTCAGATAAATGTTATTATGGTGAGCCAATACCGATAAGAAAAGACAAGGAAAAAAAGAAACTTATTTTAAATATTTTTGTGGATGGATTAGCACAGGTATTGTTAAATAATGGAAGATTTGTAGAACTTATGCCAAATACAGCAAGATATTTTGAAAAAGGCTTGATATGTACACAGGCGTATAGTTCTGGAGAATGGACATATCCGAGTATAGCGGGAGCAATGTCGGGGTTATCGACGGTACAGCATATGATGTTTCATAATGAAATCGACTGGAAACTTCCAGATGATGTAAAAACATTAATGGAATACTTTCATCAGGAAGGATACCATACAAGTATTTTTTCAGGGGATCGTCGTATAATTCCATCATATGGATATATAAGGGGGTGTGATCGATTTATTTATCAGCTTCAACATGTAGGATTTTCGGTAGAAAAAATGATAGGGAATGTCATAGATGAGATAGATGCATTGAAAGAGGTAAATCAATTTGTTTGGATGACCATTGGTGATTTACATGATGTTGTAGATGAGTTAATACTTCCAACAAGCGTAGCGACGAGTTTAAATGTAAAAGACAGAGATGTTAAACAAGGTGGAATGACATCTGTAAAACAATCGTATGATAGTTCAAAACAACATCAATACGAAAAAATGATGACATATATAGATAGATATTTAGGTATGTTATTTCAATTTTTAGAAGATACTTATGAAGATGATGAAATAATAATTTCACTATTTTCCGATCATGGTCAGGGATATTTGATACCTGATGGTGGGCAATTTTTAGGACCAGAGAGAAGTAATATTGCCTATATGTTTAGGGATGGACAGCATATTGGTCAAACAAATGAGATAATGTCATTGCTAGACTATACAGCGATTATGTGTAAACTAGCAGGAATAAACTATAACGAAAATAATGTATCAGGAAGACTTCCAAAAATATTTGGAGGGCAAGGAAGAAAATGGACACTTACAGAAAGCTTACACCCAAATGATTACTATCGGGCAGCGTTGGTAAATGAAAATTATAGATTTTATTTTTGTAATCCTAATGAAGTCAGATATGATGGTAGGTTTAAATTGGTTGAATATGTTACATACCTTACAGATAAGGATGGAAAGAGTGTAAATGCGCCAGATGTACAAAAAGAGTGTACGAATATAGTATTAGAGCATATAGCATATTTATGTTTGAATTAAAATAAAATCAGTTAGTTTCAATGGAACCATAGATGAATTTTGCAGAGAGAACAGGAAAACTTGTAAAAACTGTTGATTGATTTTGAATTCTGATTATCATTTTGAGCTGCTTGTGTTATATTTTTATTCATAGCATGAGCCTTCGGTTTGTAATTGTTTCTGAGCAACTCAATTATATCAAAACTACACGGTTTCATGTTATATTTATACCAGTTATTATTGAATTTTCAAGGTGCATAGGCACTTATTTAAGTGCGGAGTTTGTGAGTTAATTATGCAAAAGCGAAAAAAGTTTCTTTTAATATCAGTTTAGTTTGTACTGATAATTATATTGATGCCGCAGATAGAATACATAAATTTTGTGATCAAAGTCTTGGAGGGGTGGTACCGAGTCTTCTTCCAGCAGATCAATATGATACAAAGGGAGATCATGTTGGGATGTTATCAAGCTATAAGCAAGAGACATATTATAGAAATATTAAACAGGCATTTCCATCGTTTGATGTGAAATATCGGGAGGATATAGAAAATACAGACAACCATTAATTCTGCTATGCAGGAAGTTGGTGTTTTTATGTAGACTTTACAACAGGTAGATATTCGCAGTGCTTGCGAAATGAAGGACCAGAGCATAATTTTTTTGAACATCTTGACGAAAAACTTATGGTGGAGCCGGTTGGTAATAGGTGTAGGGCACCATATTGTATATGTGGCTGGATTAAGACTCTTAATTTGATACCAGGAGAAAGTAAGTAAAATATATTAGTGAACCTAAATATAAATATATGAGGGAAAATGTGCTAAATGCATGCTATTCTAATCTAGCAGAGACTAATAAAGAATATACAGAAGAACAAAAAAATATATACCGCGAAAAACAAATACAAGAGGAGTATTTTGCGAGAAAGATTGAACTGCTCAAATTTGATTTCGTAGAGGAAAAATATAATGAGTTTATTGAAGCGGCAGAGATTTTACTTGAAGAGCATTTGAATCCAAGACTAATTAATGTGGTCTGGTTAATTGTAAGATATGGGTATGCGCTGTTGCGGATAGGACAAGCAGATAAGGCATTAGATCTTGCGTCATGTTATGAGGATATGAAATATAGTGCAGATTATTGTTATGTAATGGAGCTAATCTTTATGAACAATGGGATGACCGATAATGCAGTCGCAATGTTTACGGAGGCAACAGACAGATATTTTGTGATAGATAAAGGAGCAAATGCTGAATGGGCATATTTTAATTTGGGGTTGATTGCTCAAAGTATAGAAGATTCAAAAAAGGCAAAAGAATTTTATTTAAAATGTGGTAATTATGAACCAGACAAACAACAACTGATGGAAATAAATAATCAAGAGGTAAGTGATTTATAGAGATGAGATTGCTTTGAATGTATGGAGAGATGATGGAACATCAAATAGTTTTCTTAGGTTTTATCCAGTAAAGCCGATTATAACAGGCAAGTGTGGAATGAGCGTTACCAATAATGAAGAATTTTAGCACGAAGATATATTAGGCAGGAGATTAGCGATTAAAATGAAAAGAAATATATTATTAAACCCAGGACCGGCAACAACAACCGACACGGTAAAGCAGGCACAGTTTGTCCCGGATATTTGTCCGAGAGAGCAGGAATTTGTTGAAATTATGAAACAAATCCGTACGGATTTGGTAAAAATCGTACATGGGGATTTGGAAGAATACACATCGGTATTGTTTTGTGGATCAGGAACAATTTCCATGGACGTATGTTTAAATTCTTTATTACCGGAAGGAAAGAAAATATTAGTGGTCAATAACGGCGCATACAGTTCAAGGGCAGTCGAAATTTGTGAATATTATGGTCTGTCGTTTATCAATTTGAAATTTCGGATTGATGAAAGACCTTCCTTAGAAGAAATCGAGCGGACTTTAAGGGAAAACACAGACATTGCGCTTGTCTATACGACACATAATGAGACGGGAACAGGAATTTTAAATCCAGTTCGCGAGATTGGCGCACTGGTACATAAGTATCATGCGGCATTTGTCGTAGATACGACATCGACTTATGCGATGGTTCCAATCAATATTAAAGAAGACAATATTGATTTCTGCATGGCATCTGCGCAGAAAGGTCTTATGGCAATGACGGGTGTTTCTTTTGTTGTTGGAAAAAGAAGTATAATTGAACAGTCCAAAGACTATCCAAAGCGCTCCTACTATTGTAATTTGTATCTGCAATATGATTATTTTGAAAAGCATGGAGAGATGCATTTTACACCGCCTGTTCAGACAGTTTATGCGATGAAGCAGGCAATTGCAGAATATTTTGCAGAGGGCGAACAGGAGAAATGGAACCGTCACACCAGAGTGTTTGAGGCACTGCACAAAGGGCTTGCGGAGCTTGGCTTTCAGGATGTCATTAAAAGAGAATGGCAGACCGGGCTTGTGATTACAGTAAAATATCCGGATGACCCGAATTGGAGTTTTTCTGCAATCCATGATTATTGTTATGAGAGAGGATTTACGATATATCCAGGAAAAATTAATAATACGGAAACTTTCCGTCTTTGTGCGTTAGGTGCAATTGATGAAGCGGATATTGTAGAATTTTTTAAGGTTTTCCGTGCGGGTCTGGAAAGTATGAAAGTGGCAATTCCGGCTTTTTACCGGGAGGATGAGATTGCTATTTTGATGGCGGCAGGGCTTGGAACAAGAATGCGTCCTCTGACAGAGCGGATTGCAAAGCCGCTAGTTACGGTTTCTGGAAAGCCACTGATTGAAACGGTAATCGATGCTTTACAGAAGCGTGGAATGAAAGAAATTTATGTTGTAGTCGGATATTTAAAGGAACAGTTTGTTTATCTGACAAAAAAGTATGATAATGTACAGTTGATTGAGAACAAAGAATATATGGAAAAAAATAATATATCTTCGTTGTATGCAGTCGGAGATATTTTGGGAAAAACCGATTGTTTTATCTGTGAGGCTGATTTGTATGTGGCAGATGACAGTGTTTTCCTAAAAGATTATAAACAATCCTGCTATTTTGGAAAGTTCATACCGGGATATTCTGCTGACTGGGTATTTGACATGCAGGACGGAAGAATTACGAGGGTTGGAAAGGGCGGCACGGATACTTTTAATATGGCAGGTATTTCCTACTGGAAGAAAAAAGATGCTGCACACATTAGAGAAGCAATTCAAAAAGCTTATAAGACAGCAGGGCATGAAAAACTTTTCTGGGACGAGATTGTGGACAGGGAATTGCCAAACCTGAATATAACAGTGGAGGAAATTCCGGTAAATAGTATTATTGAAATTGATACATTAGAAGAATTACGGGAAATGGAAGAAGGAGCAAAAGAATGCTTGTAACAGATTTTATCAATGAAATAAAAAAAACAGGAATTAAAACTTTGACCGGAGTACCGGATTCCGCATTAAAACCCTTCTGCGATTATATCAATGGAGTGGGAAAAGAGGAGTTTGCGCATTATGTACCGGCGAATGAAGGAGCAGCAGTCGGGATTGCGATAGGAGAATACCTTGCAACCGGAGTGCCTGCGTGTGTTTATATGCAAAACAGTGGGCTTGGGAATATTGTAAATCCGATTACCTCACTTGCGAATGAGGAGGTCTACGGAATACCGATGTTGCTTTTGATCGGATACCGCGGAGAACCGGGGAAAAAAGATGAACCACAGCATAAATACATGGGAAAAATTACCGAACCGATTTTAGATGTGCTTGGAATAGAACACATCGTGCTTGGAAAAGAGCTGATAGTGCAGGAAGTAGAGGATGCTTTTGACAGGGCAACGCAAAAATTGAGAGAAGGAAAGCAGTTTGCGTTTGTATTGAAAAGAGATTTTCTTGAGAATAAAGAGAAAAGTGTTTATGCAAATAATAATTCACTGGTTCGGGAAGCTGCAATTGCAGAAATTATAAAATCACTTGATGCAAGTGATGTGGTAGTATCCACAACAGGAAAGATATCGAGGGAAGTATACGAGCAGAGTGATAAGATAAAAGGAAGCCATGCACAGGATTTCCTGACGGTTGGCGGAATGGGACATGCTTCCATGATTGCGTTTGGAATTGCAAAAGAGGCAAAAGAAAAACGTGTTTACTGTCTCGATGGGGACGGCGCAGAACTGATGCATATGGGCAGTCTGGCATTTATCGCAAAGCAGAACCCGAACAATCTGGTTCACATTTGCCTGAATAATGAAGCACATGAATCCGTTGGAGGAATGCCAACAGGATGTGTGGGACTAAGTTATGCAAAAGTCGCAGAAACGGTTGGTTATGAGGATGTTTACTGTGTTGACACGATGGAAGAATTAAAGCAGGTTTTAAATGATACAAAGGGAAAAAGAAAACTGACATTTATTGAAATAAAAGTCGCAATGGAGTCAAGAGCAGATTTGGGCAGACCAAAGGAAACAGCGAAAGAGAACAAAAACAATTTTATGAAATATCATCAAAAATCTGGTGCATATATTTAAATGTCAAGGGTTTATTAATATTAGGAGGAAGATGTGAAAGTAGCAGTATTATCGGATGTCCATGGAAATTTGAGGGCATTAGAGAATGTTTTAAATTCCAATATTTTTAAAACTGTAGATAAAATAATTTTGCTTGGAGATTTAGTTGATTATGGTCCCCATTCTAACGAAGTTGTTGAGTTATTGAGTGAGTATGAGCCAAAGATTATATGTAATATAATTGGAAATCATGAGGAGGCAATCTTAAAACAGGATTATTCAAGATTTTCTTCAGAAAGAGGAAGAAAATCGGCACAATTTACAAGAAAAAATCTAAACAATAATACATGGCAGTATATTAATGAGAAAATGAATCATGAAGGAAAACAGGAATTTGAGATACATAAGAAAAAATGTTTGGCTGTTCATGGAGGTATAACAGATTTTTTTTGGAATGCAATTCATCCGAATGGTAATTTAAATGGGTATGGTCATTACGATTATGTGTTTTCAGGTCACTCACATTTGCCACATTTTTTTGAGCAGTATTATCCCATTGATAATTTAAAGACTCGTAATAAAAAGAAGACGGTATTTATAAATCCTGGTTCTGTCGGTCAACCGAGGAATCTTTCGCCCCATGCACAATTTGTCACATGGAATACGGATACAGATGAAGTGATTATGGCAAAGATTCCATATGACGTAGAAGCAGAGCAAAGTGATTTTTCAGATGAAATAGATGTTTTTTATAAAGAAAGATTGAGGGTAGGAATCTGAGATGAATTTGTATGTGATAAGTGGAGTGACAGGAATGACTGGAAATGAATTGGCCAGACAGCTTGTTAAAAAGAAGCATAAGGTGATTGGTTTTGATAATTTTTTTGCATCATCTGTTAAGACTATTGCGGATATAGTGGAAAATCCTTTGTTTGATTTTTATGAATATGATCTTAATAATATAGACGAGATGGAGAAGATAAAGAGGAAAGTAGTGTCTATAAAGAAAAATTATAATCAGACAATTTATGTAAATTGTGCAGCCATTGTACATACGGAACACTTTTATTATGTAAATAGAACTTTCGAGACAAATGTTGTTGGGATGAGAGCATTTTTGAAGCAGGCTATAGATGTTAATGCAGATGTATACATTAATTGTTCGACATCTGAAGTGTATTCAATGCATTCTTGGTCTGAAGATGGTGTGAAAGAATCGGATTATATTACGATGGCAGATGCAGAACACAGTCAAAGGACAAGCTATGCAACCGGAAAATTACTAACGGAGTTTTTTATTAAAGATGCAGTTGATGAGGGACAAATCAAGGGCTGTTCTATTCGTTTTGCAAATGTTTACAGTAAAAATGAGTTGTTTCCAAAACACATTATCCCACATATCCTACATTCATTAAAAGATTGTGGAAAAGTCGAATTATTGGAAAATAGTAAGAAAAATAAAAGAACATTTTTATATAATGAAGATAGTTGTCAAGCTATAATTGCTTTATGTGATTCATCAGATGCATTAGATGGAAGCATATATAATGTAGCAACAGATGAAGAAATTTCTATTGTAGATTTGGTGTTTTTATGTGCAGAAAAACTTGGAATAGATAGTCCGGAGATAGTATTTAATGGGTACAGAAAATCTGATCCCGAAAGAAGAATTTTAAATACTGATAAAATAAGAAAACGAACAACATGGAGACCGCAAATTAGTTTGGATAGGGGTATTTCAGAGTGCGTGGAGGAGTTAGAAAAATGAAAATACTTATTATTACTGTAGCGGGGTGCTCATCCAGATTTAGTAAATCTATCGGATATGAAACGTTAAAATGTATTTATTATAAAAAGGATTATACAGAATCATTATTATTTCGTTTGCTAAATCAGGCGGCAGACTTTGATAAGTATATTGTGGTAGGCGGCTATAAATATGATGAATTGAGAAAGTGTATTGAAGAATGGTTTCCAAGCAAGAAGGATAAGATTGAGTTGGTAAGAAATCCTTTTTATAAGCAATATGGTTCGGGTTATAGTTTGTTTTGCGGAATAGAAGCAGCAATGAAATATAATTTTGATGAGCTGATGTTTGCAGAAGGTGATTTATTTGTAGATTCAAGCTCATTTTTAAAGGTCGCTAATTCAGCTTATAATGTAATAACGTGTAATAATAATCCTATTTTGGCAAAAAAAGCGGTAGTATTATATTTTGATATAAATGAAAAAATTCATTATATATATGACACCACACATAAGACATTAATTATTAGTGAGCCATTCATTTCTATTTATAATTCGGGTCAAATTTGGAAAATGACAAATAATATTGCAATAAGAAAAATATTTGAATCAATGAAATTAGATGATTGGAAAGGAACAAACTTAGTATTTATTGAAAAATATTTCTCGAATCTTGATAGACAGCATTTTGAAATTATTGGTTTTGAGGAATGGGTAAATTGTAATACCATAGATGATTTTAATATGATTTTGGGAGAGAAAAATGAAAACTACCAGTGAAAAGTTAAATATATTAAGAAAAGAAATTAGAAATCGAAAAGTTAAAATTATGATTATTGGTTTGGGAAGTGTCGGAAACTATTTACTAGATTATTTAATGTCTGCCTCTGATGAGCAAATGGAAATAGCAGTCGTAGGACGTAACCTGGAAAAACTAGAATCAGATGTGAATATTGTAAAAGTTGCATCTTTAATTCGAAGGCAAAACAAAACAAAAGTGACAATAATTGAAGGCATAGATTTGAATAATATTTCATTGATTGAAAAAGCAATGGTAGAATTTAGACCAGATATTATTGTTAACAGTAGTAGGGCATATTCAGGCTTGAAATATGGAAGCATATCTTGGAAAAATGTTCGGGCATATGGTATATGGAGTTCATTGTCTATTTGTTATACTAAAAATATTATGCAGGCGTATGAAAATGTAAATTCAAATGCGATTGTGATTAATACATCATATTCAGATGCAGTTATTCCGTGGCTAAAGACAGCCGGAAAAGCATATCCAGATTTTGGTTCTGGAAATATTAATCATCTTGTATATAGGTTCAAAATGGCAATAGGACAAATGCTTGATATATCAGATTATTGGAACATTGATATATCACTTGCTGTCGCACATTTTCATGATGTATGTATCAGTAAGGAAGGGCATACTGAGGGAAAGGAATTGTTAATAGACATAAGTTATAAAGGTGAGAAAGTGGATGTGGATATACAGAAAATGATATCACATTGTGCAATTCCAATGCCTGTCGATGCAAAAAGAAATATGATGAATGCATCTAGTAATTTTGAAATTATTCAGGCGATTCTTGCTGCTGTACGCGAAAACAGGAAAATAAAAATACATTGCCCAGGTGCCTTTGGAGAAATTGGAGGATATCCCGTGGTTATAGATGGTACAGGAGAGGATATAAAAGCTTATATTGATGAAAGTGTTTTTGATATTTCTACAATGAGAGCTAAAAACAGGGAATCAATATATTTAGATGGAATTGAAGATGTAAATGAAGGAACATTAACATATACAGATGAATTGCTTATGAAAGTAAAAAAGGCATTTGATGTTGATTTGGTGAAAAAGGTGCCTTTTGATAAAATCGATGAAGTGGCGGCATATATTATTAGTGAAATAATAGAGAAAAATAGGTGAATTGAAAAAGTAAAAATTTGACTATGTGAGAGGGGAAAGGATAGATGTTAGATTTTATATGCAGAATATGTAAAGGTAAACATTATAAAGAATTAGTTTCATGGGAAATACCGTTGGCAGCAGATGTGACAGAAAAAAAGGAAAATTGTAAAATGTATCCAATAGAACCTGTAATATGCAGTGATTGTGGACATGTACAGTTGCGTGAAACATTAGATATTAATATGTATGATAATTACTTGTATACGCCATCTTATGCAGGGGAGTTTCAACAATATGTAGAGAAGTTTGCTAATAATGTAGTGGAAATGATTGATGACAAAGCAAATCTGAATGTTGTGGAGATTGGAAGCAGTAATGGATTTTTGCTGAAATGTATGAAGGAAAAAGGATGTAATGTTGTAGGATTTGAACCATCGGGAATATTGGCATCTAAAGCAAGAAAAACGGGTGTAAATACGGTAGAGGAATATTTCAATGCTGGTAGTGATACAAAAGTAAAGGAAATATTAGGTGGAAATGCGGATGTAGTTATTGCAAGACATGTATTAGAACATTTAGATGATCCATTAGGAGTAATAAGGGCTATGGCATCAGTTGCACAAGAAGGAATGATAATTATTGAGGTTCCATGGTTGCTAAAAATTGTGAAAGAAAATCAATTTTACGCTTTTTTTCACGAACATGTTTCTTATTTTTCAGTTACAATACTACAGAAATTGATTGAAAATGTAGGATTTGAAATTTTAAATGTATCTGAAAATAACCTAGAAGGGGGCTCTATAACTATATATGCCAAAAAAAAGAATAACAAGATAAAAGCAAGTAACATTGACGTATATTTGGAGAAAGAAAGGAAATATCTTTCAACAGAAGCAATATTAAAGTTTGCTCAAAAATCAATGCAAACAATACAGAATGTATATAGGTATGTTGATGAACAGCGAAAGAAAGGAAAGAAAATAGCGGTATGGGGAGCTGGACAGCGAGGATGTACGCTTCTGGCTTTGTGCAAACTGACAGATGTAGAAATTGAGTATGCTATTGATGTAAATGAAAATTATCATTGGAAGTATATTCAAGGAACTAATATACAGATTGTACCACCAGAATATTTAAAAGATCATTTTGTGGATCAAATTCTTATTTTAGCGACGGGATATTCAGAATCTATTATTAATGGTAATTTAGACTATGTATATCATGGAGGAGAATTCGTTAATATTATTGAAAAAGAGTTTGTGTAACTATAATATATATAACGTTATTTTATAAGCTTATTAGAGGTAGACGTTTCTTGTAGTAAAAGTTAAATGAAATCAAGAACAAATTTGGGCAGACCGAAAGAGACAGCAGCAGAAAATAAAGAGAATTTTATGAAGTACCATGGAGTAAAACAATGAAAAAAGTATATGCATGTTTTTGCACAGATGTAATTCACGAAGGTCATTTGAATATTATTCATGAGGCAAAAAAATATGGAAGAGTCATTGTGGGTGTGCTAAGTGATGCGGCAATGATACGTTATAATCGTTTCCCAACCGTTTCTTTTGAAGAACGGAAAAAAATGCTTGAGCAGATTCCGGAAGTGGACGAGGTTGTAGTCCAGGACGAAGTCATGTATGGGAAGATTTTGGAGCAGATAAAACCGGATTATGTCATTCACGGTGATAACTGGTTAAATGACCCGATGGAAGTAATACGTGACAATGTAATCGAAAATCTGGCGAAATGGGGTGGAAAGTTAATCGAAGTCTCTTATACATACAGTGAGCAGGTTAGAAATATTGAAGCCGTAATGAGAGAGCGCGCAGCAATGCCGGAATACCGGAGAAAACGACTGCGTCAATTATTGCAGTTGTGTCCAATTGTAAAGACGTTAGAGGTTCATAGCGGCTTGACAGGGCTGATTGCGGAAAAAACAGTTGTGGCAAACAATGGTGAAATCGACCAGTTTGATGCGATGTGGCTCTCAAGCCTCTGTGACTCGACCGCAAAGGGAAAACCGGATATTGAACTTGTAGATATGTCCTCCAGGCTTCGTACCGTAGATGATGTGCTTGAAGTGACGACAAAGCCAATTATTTTAGACGGTGATACCGGCGGAATGATAGAGCATTTTGTATACAATGTGCGCACGTTGGAACGAATTGGTGTTTCTGCGGTTATTATTGAGGATAAAACCGGCTTAAAGAAAAATTCACTGTTCGGAACAGAGGTTGAGCAGACACAGGACTCAATAGAGAATTTTTCCGCAAAAATCCGGGCAGGAAAACGTGCTCAGCGTACGAAAGATTTTATGATTATTGCCCGTATTGAAAGCCTGATTTTAGAAAAAGGCATGGAAGATGCGTTAGCGAGGGCGTTTGCATATGTGCAGGCAGGGGCAGACGGTATTATGATTCACAGCAGGAAAAAAGACCCGGATGAAATCTTTGAGTTTTGTGACAAATTCCGTGCAAAAGATACAGTCACACCGATTGTTGTCGTTCCGACTTCTTATAATGGAACTTATGAGAGCGAGTTGCAGGCGCATGGAATTAACATTGTAATTTATGCCAACCAGCTTACCCGCAGCGCGTTCCCGGCTATGCAGAAAACAGCAACGGATATCTTGACATACCACCGGGCGAAAGAGGTGGATGACAGACTTATGCCGATAAAGGATATTATTACGTTGATTGATGAGATTTAAAAGGAAAAATTAAATTCGTCATTTCTTACAATAGACATTCCTGTTGCATTATGCATATAATATTTCCATAGACAGGCACTTCCCACAGAGGAGGTACCCGTTATATGGGAGTAAGTTTTCAGAAGTTAAATCTGACAAATGCATATTTGTTCGCAGCAGCGATGCAGGATGAAGAAATCTGTAAGAATGTTTTGGAAATCACATTGAACAGGAAGATTTCTAAAGTAAAAGCACATGCAGAGCATGCAGTATTTTTAAACAGTGAGTTTCGGAGTGTCCGGTTTGATGTCTATGCTTCAGGTGAGGATGAGGTAAGTTATGATGTTGAAATGCAAAATGAAAACACCAGAAATTTACCAAAGCGATGCAGATATTACCAGAGTGAACTGGATATGTCAGCGTTAAAGCCGGGGGAAGATTATAATGCTTTAAAGCCGAGTTATATCATATTTATCTGTACCTTTGATCCATTTGGTAAGGGACGGTATCGTTATGTGTTCGAAGAGTATTGTAAAGATGCGGATATTGTATTGGGGGATGAGACACAGAAAATCTTTTTCAATACAAATGGAACAGATAATGAAAATGTCACACCGGAACTGAGACAGTTCTTTGCATATTTAAAGAATAGTACAGAAGAAGTCGCAAATATGCAAAATGACGAGCGTATTCAGAAAATTCATGAAAGAGTAAAATACATAAAGCGAAATCGGGAATTGGAGGCAGGCTATATGACAATGGAAGAGTATATCCATGAAGAAGCTGGACGAAGAGCAAAAAAGATGGCGCAGAGTATGGCACAAGATATGGCACAGAACATGGCACAAGATATGGCACAGAACATGGCGCAAGATATAGCGCAGAACATGGCGCAAGATATGGCACAGAATATAGCTCAGGACATGGCAAGTTCACGACTTGCATCAGCAGTTTTGTCTTTATTAGCAGATTTTGGTACAATATCGGAAGAATTAAAATCTAAGATTGAAAATGAGAAAGATGCAGATAAACTGGCATCATGGCTTAAGCTTGCAGCACGTTCAGAAACGATAGAAGAATTTCAGTCTAAAATGTAGGTAACTAATTGCAAGGGTTATCGAGTCACAGTCAGCAGTTCGCTGACAAAAATCACTATAATTAACATTTCGGGATGTGTCTGTCTATGAAAATATCCATATGTAATTAAATAGTATTAAAATAACAGGAGCAGGGGGGCGAATGCATATGGCAGTAAATGTTGCGATTGGAGTGCAGGACTTTTCAACATTAATAGAAAACCATTATTTTTACGTGGATAAAACAGCCTTTTTGAAGGAATGGTGGGACAGTGGTGACAGTGTTACATTAATTACAAGACCAAGGCGTTTTGGAAAGACATTGACAATGAGTATGACGGAGCAGTTTTTTTCGCTGGAATATGCAGGACGCTCTGATTTGTTTAAAAATCTGGAAATTTGGAAAGATGAGAAATACCGTAATTTGCAGGGAACGTATCCGGTCATCAGTCTTTCATTTGCAAACATAAAAGAACCAACATATGAATTAACACAAAAGAAAATCTGTGACCTCATTGCACAATTATATTTTAAGTATGATTTTATAACAGAGAGCAATGCTTTGATTAAGGAAGAAGTAAGCCTGTATAAAAAAATCATGAATAATATGGACTACGTAGATGCTACTCTTTCGTTAAACTATTTATCAGGATTTTTATATAAATATTATGGAAAGAAAGTAATCATTTTATTAGATGAATATGATACTCCGATGCAGGAAGCATTTGTAGATGGCTACTGGGACGAACTGGTGACATTTACAAGAAGTCTTTTCAATTCGACTTTCAAGACAAATCCGGCATTAGAACGTGGCATTATGACAGGAATAACGCGGGTGAGCAAAGAGTCTATTTTTTCAGATTTGAATAATTTAAAAGTAGTTACCACAACATCTAATGAATATGCAACCACGTTTGGTTTTACAGAGAAAGAAGTGTTTGAAGCATTAGAAAAATGTGGACTTGACAGTGAAAAGAGCGAAGTGAAAAGATGGTATGATGGGTTTATTTTTGGAGAATACAAAGATATTTATAATCCATGGTCAATTTTAAATTATCTTGACTCACAGCAGTACACAACATACTGGGCAAATACAAGTGCAAATAGTCTGGTGGCAAAATTAGTTCGGGAAGGAAACCGTAACATCAAGAGCAAATTTGAAAAACTGCTTTGTGGAGAATGCATCTGGTCGGAAATTGACGAACAGATTGTTTATAATCAGCTCAACGGTAATGAGCAGGCAGTGTGGAGCCTTCTGCTGGCAAGTGGGTACTTAAAAGTCCTCTCTTATGAAAAGTACAAGGATATTCCGGAGGGAACTGAGCCCAAGTATCAGCTGGCACTTACAAACCTGGAAGTGAAACTGATGTTCCATCGAATGATTCATGACTGGTTTGCGACAGCGCGGCCGGATTACAATGACTTTATAAAAGCAATGTTTGCCGGGGATTTAGATGCGATGAATGAATATATGAACCGGGTGGCTTTACAGACATTCAGTTATTTTGATACCGGAGACAGGGCGTCAGGGGCAGAACCGGAACGGTTTTATCATGGATTTGTATTGGGATTGCTTGTTGACTTACAGGATAAATATTATCTGAAATCGAACCGGGAAAGTGGTTTTGGAAGATATGATGTCATGCTTGAACCGAAAAATCCAGGTAAGGATAATGCAGTAATTCTGGAGTTTAAGGTGCGGAGTACAAGGAAAGAAAAAAGTCTGGAAGAGACAGCGCAGTCTGCAATTGCGCAGATTAAGGAAAGAAAATACAGCGAAGAACTGAAAATGAAGGGAATTGCACAAGAGCGGATAAAGGAATACGGTTTTGCATTTGAAGGAAAGACTGTGTTGATTGTGGATTAATTTTTACATCAAAGAAGAAAGCGGGAAGTTATTTGAAAAAATTATCTATTTGCATTATTTGTAAAAATGAACAAAAAAATATAGAAAAATGCTTATCTTCCCTGGTGAAAACAAATTTTGAACTTGTTGTTGTTGACACAGGTTCAACTGATGCAACAAAGGAAATTGCAGCCAGATTTACAGATAAAGTATATGATTTTCCATGGATTAATGATTTCGCTGCAGCAAAGAATTTTGCAATTTCAAGGGCGTCAAATCAATATGTCATGATAATAGACAGTGATGAATTTTTAGAAAGTATTGATGTTCAAAAACTACAAAAGGATTTAGAACAATATCCGGACTATGTGGGGCGCATTTTCAGAAGAAATGTGTTTGAACGGAATGGAAGCCGGCAGGAAAATACAGAGTGGATTAATCGCATTTTTTCCAAAGAGTTATTTTGTTATGAAGGATGTATACACGAACAGGTCACGGCTATAAATTCGAAATGTTATGAAACGTATGAGGCGCCTGTTGTCATTTTACATACCGGTTATGACTTGCCGGAAAATGAACGCAGGCAGAAAGCAGAACGAAACATCTGTTTGCTGCGACAGGAATTAAAATGTTTGCTGCTGGATTTTTTGAAAGAAAATGATATACCGGAAACAGCTATAGGGTTATTTGCAGAGAATAAAACAGAACATGAAACAGAATATATGATGGAAATGCAATGTGTAAATGAAATATTAGCTGTCATTGAAGCGGGAGATGATTTGGCGGTTAAACTGCAACACGAGGAGCAATTGCCATATGTACTTTATCAGCTTGGAAAAGGCTATTATATGGCAGGAGATTATGCTTTGGCGTGTGTATATTTTTCCTGTGCATTATCATTTGACTTAAATCCAAAACTTGAATATGTAATTGATATGGTAGAGACATACGGATATGCAATGATAAATAGTGGTCAGGCATCGAATGCGCTTTTACTTGAAAATATATATGACGAATTTGGTAATACGGCAGATTTTCAATTTCTTATGGGGCTCGTTTATATGAACAATGAACGTTTTGAAGAGGCAGTTTCGGAGTTTTTGAAAGCGACAAAGCATGCCGGTAGCAGGAATATCGGGGCAAATTCATATCTCGCCTTTTATAATATAGGTGTGATTTATGAATGTCTTGAAAATGAGAAAGAAGCAAAGCGGTATTATAAGATGTGCCAGGAATATGAACCGGCACAAAGACGATTACAGGTGTTAAGTAATAGAACAAAATAATTTGCTAATCCCGAAGCCTTTAGATTATAATAAGTCTAAAGGCTTTTTTCAGACGTAGCAAAAAAGGAGGCAGAACATGTCAGTAAACGTTGCAATTGGAGTACAGGACTTTTCGACATTAATAGAAAACCAGTATTTTTATGTGGATAAAACTGCTTTTTTAAAGGAATGGTGGGATAGTGGTGACAGTGTTACGTTAATTACAAGACCGAGGCGTTTGTGGACGGTTATTGGGACGAACTGGTGGGATTTACAAGAAGCCTGTTTAATTCTACTTTTAAAACAAATCCGGCATTGGAACGTGGAATTATGACCGGAATTACAAGAGTAAGTTTGAAACATTACTTTGTGGAGAATGTATCTGGTCGGAAATTGATGAACAGATTGTATACTGCTTGTTGACTTACAGCATAAATATTATCTGAAATCGAACCGGGAAAGTGGTTTTGGAAGATATGATGTCATGCTTGAACCCAAAAATCCGGGAAAGGATAATGCAGTAATTCTGGAGTTTAAGGTGCGGAGTGCAAGGAAAGAAAAAAGCCTGGAAGAGACAGCGCAGTCTGCAATTGCACAGATTAAGGAAAGAAGGTACAGCGAAGAACTGAAAATGAAGGGGATTGCAGAGAATCAGATAAAGGAATACGGTTTTGCGTTTGAAGGAAAAACAGTGTTGATTGTGGATTAACTATTACACTATATGACCGATATATATTAAAGATAGACTAATTTTTAACAGAGAGAAGTCTGTAGAAATAGGCAATCTCATGGGGAGAACAGCATGCAGGTATTAGCACATAATTTGACTGCGCAATTTACGCAAAAACAATTAAATATCAGTACAAAAAATAAAAGTAGATCTACGGAACGTTTATCGACAGGATACCGGATTAACCGTGCAGCAGATGATGCAGCAGGATTAACTGTGTCAGAAAAGATGCGGTGGCAGGTAAAAGGATTGGATAAGGCGACCAATAACTGTGAGGATGGAGCTTCTTACTGTCAGGTGGCAGATGGTGCAATGCAGGAAATATCAGATATTATGCAGCGGATGCGTGAATTGTCTGTGCAGGCGGCCAATGACACGAACACGGATGCTGACCGCCAGGCGATTCAGAATGAAATTAATGCGCTTACAGCAGAGATTGGAAGAATTACAACAGACACAGAGTTTAATGATATGAACGTATTTGGCTGGGAAAGAACAAAGACGGTATATACCCCGGATGCATCAGGAAATCTTGCCCCGTCAAATAGTACAAATATACCGGTAACTGGAAATAAGTATGGACTTTCGGAAGTGCTTGGAAGCGGAAAAGTTTATACCGGAAGTAAATTGAATGACAAGCTTCAATTTGATACGAGCACTGGAACAAAGTGGACAACAACTGGAAAGAATTTATATGGACGAAATACAACAGCGACGAACGTAGCTTCAAATATTAACAAAATGACGAACAATGGTCTGAATGTTTCGGATGCTGATTTTGAGAGCGGCTATAATGCTACCAGAAAAATTAGGGGAAACGGTTATACATTATCAATTCAGTATGGACCGGATAAAAATTTGGAAACCGGACAATATATTGCAACAGACATTCTTTTGGAGCAGGATGGAAATCCGGCACAGGGAATTCCGGATACAACGCTTTCCAGTTGGGATTTGAGACAGTCTGTGGGAAGTGCTGGTGTGGATAATGGAGAAGCCTATGGTGCGGCATGGATGGACTTTTCCGGCCTTGGAACAGATTTTCAGATTTCGAATTTATATGGACAGGGATTTAATTCGACCTGTGCGACCTGTTCAAGATATTACAGCATCAAATTTACCGGTGATAATTGTGGCACTACAAATGCAGATGGAACAAATTATACATTTGTAAACAGCTCCAATTCTCCGAGACTGGAAATTAATATCAGTGGCTGTACAACCGGTGAACAGATTGTGGACAAAATTATGAGTGCTGTGAAATCATGTGATAAAATGAATGAACATTATACACAGTATGCAAAAAATGATGCAGAACCTGGAAAAATATATATTTATGATAATAGAAACAGGGAAAAAAATGGTGGAAGTTCTACATTTGAACCGGCGTCAAGAAATCAAAAGGGACAGCTTGTAATCGGCGATACGGTAATTAATCAGCCACCGAATGTTATCCGGTATTCTACCCGCCAGATGTGGATTCAGAGTGGAACAACAAATATGAATGGATTTTTCATAGAGCGTCCGGAAGTAGATGTTGCAAAACTTGGTATTGCCGGTGTGAATGTACTTGACTATGATGGGGCTTCTACGGCGATTTCAACCTGTGACAGTGCCATTGATTATTTAAATGAGCAGCGTTCAAAAGTCGGGGCACAACAGAATCGTCTGGAGAAGGCATCTCTTGTGGACTCTAACACGAGTGAAAATACACAGGCAGCAGAATCAAGACTTCGCGATGCAGATATGGCAGAAGAAATGGTGCAAAATGCAAAACATAATATTTTAGAGCAGACAGGTATGGCAATGCTTTCCTACAATATGAAAGATATAGAGGGCATTTTAAAACTTCTGCAATAATTTTCAGATAAAAATAAAGGCGAAGAGGATAGAACTTTTTTGAGAACGATTATTTGCTTCAAGGGTATCTATGATACCCTTGATTTATTTACAGATAATTTAATAACATCTTTTGAAACCATGGGTTACACTACGTTTGTATATGACGCAAGAGAGGAAGTCTGGAGTAAAGAAAGACTGCTTCAGCTGTTACGCAAAAATGCCACAGATGCAGAACGGGATTTTGCAGTAGTAACATTTAATAATCTTGGATATAATTTATCTTTTCTGCCAGAAAAGAACGGAAAAAGGGATAATCTGGATATAGATGAAAATGTCGAACAGAATATCTGGAATTATTATCATATTCCGTATATTGACATTTTAATGGACCATCCGTTTCATTATGAAAAGCCGTTGCGGAATATGCCGGATACGGCGGTTATTTTATGTACAGACCGTAATCATGTAAAGTATGTCAGACGTTTTTATAAGAATATTCATCAGACAGATTTTCTTCCACATGCCGGAGTGGAACTCGGAAGCAGGCACAAAAAAATAGAGGAGCGGAAGATAGATGTTCTTTATGCAGGGGCACTTCCGGTATATACAGTTGCAAAAATGATACCGGACCTGAATTCTATCCCGGAAGTGGATGGAGAGGATATGATGCAGTCTGTCTTAGGCGAGCTTGTAAGCCATCCACAGAAAACGACAGAGCAGGCAATTGAGGAATATATAAAGACAATCCGAAATGACATTTCAGATGAGCGTCTGCATGAGATTATTGTAAAAATGCGTTTTTTAGACTCCTATGCGACTTCTTTTTTCAGGGAGCAGGCAGTCAGGCTTCTTGTGGAGAGTGGTGTGCATGTGACCGCATATGGGACAGGCTGGAACCGGTGCGAATGGAGTGATAATCCATATCTTACCTATGGTGGAAAAGTTTTGGCACCACAGATTTTGCCACTTATGAACGATTCAAAAATTGTTTTAAATACAATGACCTGGTTTAAGGCAGGCACACATGACCGTGTGTTAAACGGAATGCTTGCCGGTGCGGCAGTTGTTACGGATGAGTCCACTTATATGAGAAGAGAGTTTACCGATGGAAAAGAGCTTGTAATGTTTTCCTTACAGGACATCTGGACATTACCGGAACGTGTATTTGACCTGTTTGGACATGTTTCCCACATGCAGGAGATTGCAGATTGTGGATATCAGGCGGCAAAAGAGCGGCATATGTGGAAAAACAGGGCAGAATACATCAAAGAATGTTTTTTGTAAAAAGGAGCAGCTATGCACATTTTAATGTACCGCTGGAAGGCATATAATTACCGTGATGTTGAGCAGACCTTCCGGCTGCTGGGGCATACAGTGGATAATATTGAGCAGGAACTTGGAAATTATGACATAGACCCGGAGTTTGAGGCGAAGATTGAACATTTAATGAAAAAAAATCATTATGACATGGTATTTACGGTGAATTATTTCGCGCTCATTTCCAATTCCTGCCAGAGAATGGGAGTAAAATATGTGTCGTGGTCCTGCGATAATCCACTTATCAGCATGTATCACCAGTCCGTTTTTAATGACCGCAATTATATTTTTACGTTTGATAAGACAAACTACCTTGAGTTTAGGGAAATGGGTGTAAAGCATATCTGGTATCTGCCGCTGGCTGTGGATACAGACCGCATTGATACAATTTTAACACAGGCGGATGATTTGAGAAAATATATGGCAGATGTTTCGTTTGTGGGAAGCCTTTATGAGAGAAATTCCTACGACAGAATTAAGCCGACGCTGCCGGAATATTTAAAAGGATATTTTGATGCAGTTATGGAGGCACAGCTTAATATCAGTGGAGCAAATATCATTGAGCCGATGCTTACGACCGATATTTTAGAGCAGCTACAGCAATATTTTAAACTGGAAAAGTCGGAAGGGTCTTTTTCGGATTTAGGACTTATTTTTCAGACAACAGTGCTTGGATTTAAGATTGCAGAGATAGAGAGACGCCGGGCACTGATTGAACTTTCCAAGTATTTTGAGGTGAATGTATATAGTAACAGTAATGTTTCCGATTTGGTGCGAGTGAGATATTGTGGTTCTGTTGACTATTGGAGTGAGATGCCGAAGGTTTTTCATCAGTCAAAGATTAATCTGAATTTTACTATTCCGAATATCAAAAGCGGCATTCCGCTCCGCATCTGGGATGTGCTTGGGGCAGGAGGCTTTCTGCTGACTAATTACCAGGCGGAAATTCCGCTTTATTTTAAAGAGGGAGAGGATTTAGTCTGCTTTGACGGAGTGGAGGATTTGGTGCAGAAGGCGGGATACTATCTGGCACATGAGGACGAACGGGCGCAGATTGCAAAAAATGGTTACGAAAAAGTAAAAAAATATCATTCATATGTGCAGCGGATACAGACAATCTTGGATACTGTATGCAAAGATGAATGCAATTTATAACGAAAAGGGACTGTCGCATTAAGCATAATCTATACAATATAGCAGTAAATCATAGATTTTAAATCTGCATATTGTATAATGTATGTTTCTTGCGACAGCCCCTTTTTCTATTCGGTTGTTCCTTCTAACTTAACAATAGCGGTCTAACATCATTCCGGAATAAATGGAGGTGATGTATGGCGTTGCAAAATTATGCAAAGGATTTTTGTATGCAACAACAACCTTGTTTACATAATTCATTGGATTAATGGATGCGCTTACAGCGCGTTCATTTAATTCATCTTTAAATTCATTTAAAATCGTAAAATTTTCTGTGGCATCTTCTGCAACAGCAGCATCCGTCAGCAGATTTCGGTCAACCTGGATGTAATTCTCTGGGTCAAGGGAAAGTCCCATTGACTCTAACTCGTTCCGGTAATCTTTTGCCACGCTGCTGATGTCGGATACAAGTTTATTCGAAGATTGTATTCCGGAATAAAGATGTCCGATTTTAATCACACCATTGTAAGAAGCTACAAGCTTTTCTACGTTATCGGCAATGGCATCTGCATTTGTTTTGAAGCCAATCGTTGATACGATACCGTCATCACTGACACCATTTAATGTGACACTGAAATCGTTATTTACTGTAAATGTATTGGAATAAGAAGAGTATTCTTTTCCATTCAGCAGGAAAACTGCGTTGGAAGCGCTGCTTTCCATGTGGTTGATACCTAATGTTTTCATTGCGCGGATAGAAGATCCGTTTGTAGATGGAAGAATTTGGAAAAGAAAATCTTCATCATCTGCAATGCCGGTCTGCTTTGAGGTAATACGCAGAGCCTGTGCGCCGGACTCGTTTTGCTCAATATTTGCATAAATGCCAATCTTTGAATTATTAATAAGCTGGGATAACTTCTGCAGAACAGAACTGTTGTTATCATTCTTATTGACCGTAAACTGAAATTCATAGGAATTCGTGTTCGTATTCAAATCAAAAGAATAGCTTCCTACAGGAAAATCAAGCTTGTCCGGTTTTAAATAATTTCCAAGATTGGACTGTCCACTGGCAAGATGTTTTACTTCAATCTCAAAAGAGGTTTCCTGTGAAGCGTTATCACTGCCAATGTATTCGGCACTTACCACATCTTCATCAGAAGACTCGGCAATTTTTTTACAAAAAACATTTTCAATTCCTTTGCCGTCATCAGATAATGAGGCAGCAACATTCTGGATGTTTTTCGTGCCTTCTTTAATGTCTATCGCATATTTTTCGGCTTCCCCAAGGTTTTTTATCTTATAGAGGGGAGAATCTTTATTTATTTTTACAATCTTATTATAAGTGTCACGCAGCTGGCTTTTCTTGTGTGCATCATAACGTGATACGGTCGACGTGCCATAGGTAGACAGATAATACTGGTAAGCACTGTCAATAGCTGCCATAAAAGCCCCTCCTTTCTTCCTTGAAATCATAACGCCTGTCATACATAAAAGATGTCGTTATGCGGGGATAAAATCCATTTATTGTTATACGTATTATATCGGTACTGTAATAATAAAAATTAATTTTTTTTTTCATTATTATAGAGAAAAGTAAAAAAATCAAGAAAAAAGAAAAAAATTTGTTGACGCGGGATATTCCCTTGTGCTATATTAGACTGGCGATGGAAGTAGGTCTTTTTTTTATGCCTTTTTTTAGGTCGGACTTATTTTCGACTGATAAGGTGTAGAAA
>CAKRCJ010000004.1 GCA_934307185.1 uncultured Roseburia sp. | reverse complement strand
TCAAGATTCGCCACTCCTCTCAAATAAAAAGAGGACCAAACCAGCTGATGGAATATTCCATCACAAGTGCTAATTTAGTCCTCACTGTCCGCCTTTCACTTATTTTAATTTATACATTGACAAAATTCTCCGATTCTTCTTTCAGGTTCTTTGCCACTGCACTGTTCTCATCCATCTGACTATTCACTGCTGAAATCGCATGTACCAAAGAATCCACATTCATAGCCGCATCTGTTACACCATTTGCACTTTCTTCTACTGCATGGCTGATTCCTTCAATTGCGGTTGCTATCTCAGTCATACGGTCTAGAATCTGTTTTGCGTTCTGTGCGTAATCAGCCATTGACTCATCAATATGCACCGCATCCTCGCTGTACTGCTGACCACTTTTCACAAATGACTCATAATCCGGAAGAATTGTTTTATTGATATAAGCAATAATCTCCTCTGAAGATTTCATCAAGCCCTGTACCGCACGGATTACCATTTCATTAATGCTCTGGATGTTATTTGCAGTCTCACGGCTGGAATCTGCCAGCTGTCTGATTTCATCCGCAACAACCGCAAACCCTTTTCCAGCCTCTCCGGCTCTTGCTGCCTCAATTGACGCATTTAATGCAAGAAGGTTCGTCTGGCTGGAAATGTTTAAAATTTCCTCTGTAAGCTGTGCCACCTTCTCTACACTCTTACTGTTTTCAAGAGCCTCCTGCATCTCCTCAGTAATCTGATTAATAACAGAGTTTGTATTATCCATATTCTGCCGCGCGCCTTTTTCAAGTTCCACTGCCCGCTGCTTCATTTCCTGTGCATACCTGGAAAGTTCTTCCGTCTGGTCTGCCATATCCTTTACCATTTCTTCCGCAGAACCGGTACTAGAACTTACATTATTCGTTGTTGCAGACACTTCCTCCATAGTTGCAGATAATTCTTCCATAATGGCTGAAATATCATTGGCACTGTCATTCGAGGTTGCCACACTGCCTGCAACCGTTCCAACTACTCCATCTAAAACATTGGAATTTTTAATTATTTTTGCCATAATTCCCTGAAGCGTCTCAATAAACTTATTAATTCCATCGGAAGACGCTCCAATCTCGTCACTGCTGAAAACAGAAAGACGTTTGGTTAAATCTCCCTTTCCTTCATTAATATCGTCAATCACTTCATATAACTGATTTTTCTGTATTTTAAGCGGATTTATAATAGCGCAGTATATAATTACAATTGTAATTATAAATAATATCGCAATCGCAGCAATCATTCCCATAGCAATAACAAAACCTTTTCTGTATTCTGTCCTCTGGTTTGCTGTAAGTGCTGCAATTCTGTCATCATTATGTTCAATTACCGTATCTAAATTCCCGGCTATCGTCTCAGACCACTGCTGCATAGACTTATTTGCTTCTGCTGCCGCACTTTCCGGGTCCGTATTTGCTAACTCAATAATCTGCAGCGTTTCCTGCTGTGCATCTGCTAATATATCAAATGTTTCATTTAATATATCAATGTCCTCCTGCGAAAAGAAATCCCCCATTTCAAGAAGTTGATTTTCATATTTTTCTACTTTTTCAGCATAAATTGTAAGCTGTTCCATTACATATTGTTTGAGTCCTTCATTCCCACTTGAAGTACAATATGCCAATGTAAGCTTCTGTGTCTGTTCAAATTTAATATTAATCTCATCAAGTGCAACAATTGCATTTACTCCGTTCCCTGAAACTTTGTTGCTTGACTGCTGATTTTTATATAGTAAAGATAATGTGCTTGCAGAACCCACAAGACCTGCCAGCCCTAAAAGCAGTACCGGGATTATTATTTTTACTAAAATACTTGATTTTCTCTTTTCCTTCATGTAGCTAATCCTCCGTATATTTTGAATTATATTTTGATGTTACAATACAGTTTTTCACAAAAGTATCACACAACAATGTCCTATCCTATAGCATCTGTTTTAATGCTTCCATATCCATTTCCTCTAAGACATAATCTGCCGCCGGCATTTTTTTTCTGATTTTCACCGTTCCATCCTCTGACTTATAAGCTTCTTCCTCTAACTGTGGCGAAATATTCGAATGGATATAAAAGGTGTCAAGTCCTACGCTCTTCGCACCTGCAATATCGCTCACCGCGTCATTGCCTATCATAATGCTTTTTGTTATATCAAGATTATATTTTTGTATTAACATTTGGAAAAATCTGCTGTCCGGCTTTTTTACCCCACAAGTTGATGAGATAAAAATATCATCAAAGTACTTTGCAATCCCTAACGTATGCATCTCATATTCCGTAAAAATACGCTGTGCATTAGATAAAAGATATACTTTTTTCCCTCTGTTTTTTAATTCCTGCAATAATTCCATGACACCATCATAAAGCTTCACATAATCGGTAGACAAAATACGGAAAAACTGTCCGGCATGAACCGCAAGCGTCAAATCCGCCTGCACTCCTTTTTCCTCAAAAAGTTTTAAGAAAACTTCCTCAATCTTAACCTCAGGATGCGCCTCATGAGCATCATCTTCCTTTTCCGACATCATATTTGCTTCTTTCATTGAAATAAGTGCATGATATCTTTCTTTTAGTTCTTCCGGTGAATAATCTGCATCATAATATCCGTAAAATAGTGCCAGTTTGCTCCATACGAGAGGATTGCTCTCCTCGGTATGGATGTCAACCAGCGTCCCATATAAATCAAAAATATAGTTTGTGTAATCTTTCATTACGCAGTTTTGCCCTCCTGCTTTGTAAGTTCAATCAATTGCTGCATACGGTCAGTAATACGGTTTAACACATCTGCATTCTTTTCCTGTGCGGACATTGTCTCGTTTGCATGCGCAGATACTTCTTCCGAAATTGCAGATATTGTTTCAATTGAATGAACAATTTCGTCATTTGCTGTTCTTAACTCTTCAAGGTTTGTAGTGAGCTGTTCCACGCTATTTTTAATCTCTAACGTATTATTCTGTATATCAGAAAAATTGCTTGCTGTATTCTCGGTCGACTGTTTTTCCTCGTTAATTCCAGAAATCATCTCACGGACAACGGAAACCACATCACTGATTGCATGTGAGATATCCTCAATCAGCTTTGTAATGTTTACGGTTGCCTCTTTCGTCTGTGTAGCCATTCCTGAAATTTCTGTTGCTACAACAGAAAATCCACGTCCGGCTTCTCCTGCCCTTGCAGCCTCAATACTTGCATTTAACGCAAGCAGGCTTGTCTGCGATGTAATTCCACTGATAAGCTCCACAATCGAATGCATCTCTTCGATATATTTGTCGAGTGTCTCTAACTTTCCGGCAACATTCACGCCTTCTTCTACCGAATGCTCTACCTGTGCGACAAGCACCTCTACATCCTTATTAGCGCCTTCCAATACATTTAATGTCTGTATCATACTGTGGTCTATCTTTTCCGCTACATCACTTACCAAATCCACCTTCTGCTGGATTTCTTCTGTCTGACGCATCTGGTTTTGTACCGCATTGGCAGTCTCTGTTGTACCACTTTCTACCTGGCTCATTGCATCTTTTGTTAAAAGAGAGGACTGGTTTAAATTGTCTACTTTTCCATAGATATCTTCCATTCCGCTCTGCATCTGACCTGACACTTTGGAGATATCTGCAAGCAGCACTTCCGTCTTGCTCTGTGCTTCTTTGATATTATCTAACTTCTGCTGATTGTTGGCATTTGATGTCTTTGCTGTATAAATAGAATAAATGCCGACAAGTATCATTGCTGTTACCTGTGTAACCGCCCGGTCCCAGCCTTCATATCCAAACTTTCCGGTTGCTGCACCGCCGATTGTCATAATAAGGCTTAAAATAACCGTACCGATATTAATCTGAATAGAAAACTTTACATCATTAAATACGGTAACAAGTAAAATCATCGGGATAACAAGCACGTATATATTGGCTTCCTCCGTTGTTAAAACCATGACTGAATAAGTAATGGCAAATCCGATACCGACCGTATGCTTAATCATCGTCGTCTCTCTGTCTCTTGCAAAAAAGAACTGTCCCAGTAAAACCGGAACTAATGCAAGCACTGTAATTAAAAGTGTATATCCTAAGCTTCTCTGTCCACGCATAAAACGTGAAACATAAAAAATTACAATAATAACTGCTTCAATCGTATGCCCTGTCAATGCTGTCTGATTATTTCTATGTATGTCGCCGATTGTTTTTCCGTTCATCTGCTTATGTACTTCCTTTCCATCTTCTTTTGCCAGACTTTAATATATTAAATATAGCATTATTCCTTTTGTGCTTCAACATTTACAGTAATGTTTTTCGTAATTTCTGTAATGTTTTTCGCTCTGACCGGCTGACCTGCACCTGCGTCATGTGTAAAATTGCAGCCACCTCACATTGCGTCTTATTTTCAAAGTAACGCAGGGTTATAATTTTTCTTTCCCGCTCCTCTAAGGATAAAAGCAATTGTCCCACTACAATTTCATTTAATACTGCTTCCTTTTCCGGTTCCTCATAAATATTTTTTTCTGCTCCTATCTGGTCAATTAACAGTAATTCATCCCCTTCACTTCCACACACCGGTTGATAGATGGACTCAACCTCACGGTTTGCTTCCACTGCCATTACAATCTCTTCTGTAGACAACTGTGTATATTCGGCAATTTCCTGCAAATTTGCCTCTCTTCCAAGTTTCTTTGACAGCACTTCTTTTGCCTGGCTTACTTTGTATCCATTTTCTTTTAAGCTCCTGCTGATTTTTACCATACCGTCATCCCTTAAAAATCTCCGGATTTCCCCTGTAATCATCGGAACTGCATACGTAGAAAATGCGAGATTTAAAGTAAGATCAAAATTATCAATTGCTTTCATCAGCCCGATGCAGCCTATCTGAAACAACTCCTCCCTATCGTGTCCCCTTTTTTCAAATCTGCGGACAATTGCGTGCACTAATCCAAGGTTTTCTGAAATGAATGTATCCCTTGCATTTTTATCTCCGTCCTGTGCCTGCCTAATCAATTCCGCCCCTCTTCCCATGCACTATTCTTCCCGGCTTCCTATTTTTCTTGTCATATGTACTCTCGTGCCGCGTCCTGGTTCTGAAGTAACTTCCAGCCTGTCCATAAATGCCTCCATAAAAGAAAAGCCCATTCCGGAGCGCTCAAGTTCCGGTTTTGTCGTATAAAAAGGCTCCATTGCCCGCTTTACATTCTCTATTCCTTTTCCTTTGTCCGAAACAATAATTTCGATTTCATCCCCCTGTATTCTGCATACAAGCTCTACTTTTTCCCCGGGACTGTCATAACCGTGGATAATCGCATTTGTGACAGCCTCGGACACTGCCGTTTTAATGTCTGCAATCTCATCTAATGTAGGATTTAACTCTGCTGCAAATGCCGCTACCGCAACTCTTGCAAAGCTCTCATTTGCAGACCTTGCATCAAAAATTATTTTCATTTCATTCTGGTTTTCCATTTTTTCCTCCTTACCGGCTTGTTTATTCCTGTGTGACTTCTATTATTTTTTTCAGACCGGAGATTGTGAAAATTTTATCTACCCGTTCGTTTAAATTACAGGCTTTCACATCTCCACCGGAAAATCCCATATTTCTGCATCTTCCGATAATTACCCCTATCCCGGAGCTGTCCATAAAATCTGTTTCCGAAAAATCAAAAATCAGGTGTCTTACATGATAAACATCTATCAATAAGTCTGTTTCTGTCCGAAGCCTGCTTGCCTGATGATGGTCTAACTCTTTTGGAACATATACAATCAGACTTCCTTTTTCCATAATGTATTTGCTTTTCATCTTTCTTTCCTCCTGTTTTTATATATAAAAAAACTGCACTAAGTATTTTCACCTGTAACAGTTATCTTCCTTAGTGCAGTGTACTTGCATCCTATATTAAATTTTATCTGTTGTATTTATTCACTCTGGTCTAAATAATTTTGTGAATTGGCAGCCCGTTCTGTATTTGGATATAAGTCTACCATCTTCTGGTAATAAATTCTGGCATTTTCCATATCTTCATTTTTGCGGTAAGACTGTGCAAGATAGTAAATGGCATTTCCATTCTCATATGTCTCATCTAAATCCGCTACTTTCTTTAACGCATCAATAGCTTCTGTATATTTTCTTGCCTGATATGCTGCTGCACCCTGTTTATACATCGTTTTAAGATACTCTGCATTCACCTGTGCATTCACGGTGTCATATATCGTCTTGGCACTATTGCTTAAATAATCTGCATTGACATTCTCTAACGCATTGCCTGCCGCTTCAATATCATTTTGTGTATAAGCCTCATATGCAGTCAAAAGCTGCTCATAACTTGAAACTTTCCCCGCAGAACTCTCTTCACTTTCCTGTGCCTCTGAAACCTTAGCTGTCAACTCGTCCACCTGGCTCTCAAGTGATGCGATTGTCTGGTTTTTCGAGGAAATCGTATCATTCGCTTCAAGCACCTGTGACTTTGCATCATTTACAGCCGCCCGCTTTACGCCCGGCACGACAAGGAAAAATATAATTGCCGCTCCGATTGCAATACCAATCACCATATTAATGATAGTTCCTACTGCGGAAGTATCTTTTAAATACTTCGGCTGGATAATTGTCTCATTTCCGCTCTGATAAGAAATCAGCTCTTCATTTTTCTGCTTTTTGTTCGGAGTCTGCTCCTTTAAGCTGGCATTTACTTCTTTTAAATAACGCAGGGTCAGCTTATTATTGGCATCAATCTTTCCTGCATTGCGAAGTGATTTCTTTGCCTGCTCGTATTTGCCATCCTGAATATATAAAAGTGCTAAAAGCTGATGCCCGCTGACTAACTTCGGATTTAAGGAAAGTACTTTCTTTAACTGGATAATAGCTAAATCCCTGCTGTTCTGCTGGCAGTACATTAATGCCTGATTATATTTTTTGATGGTCTGGTTCACAGAGTCAAGCTTTGCCGGATTTTTCTGAATTTCATCTAAATATTTGCTTGCCAGATTATCCTTTGGCTTATAGCTTTTACTAATCACCCACTCGGTCAGTGCTGCTACTACCTCACCCATTTCATTGTAAACAAGACCTAATAAGTTTCTTGCTTCAATATTGGCTTTATTAAAGCGAAGACTGATTTTCAGGCTCTCAACCGCACCCGACAAATCCCTGACACCTGCTTTCTGCAAAGCATCATTATAATATGCGTTCGATGCCATTATTATTTTTTTGTATAACTTCACATCCGCTCCACAGTTCTGACAGTTATCTGCGCTGCCTAAATCTGCGCCACAATTGTAACATTTCATTGAAAACCTCTTTCTATTCCACTATCTGTTCTGTTTTAACTCCTGCAGCATCTCCTGCATTACATCTGTCATATCTGTAAGCTCATGATTGTAAATTGCCTGTTCAGCTTCTTCTACTTCCAGGCTTGGTTTAAAGTTCTTTAATTCTTCTTCAAAATTTATCATTATACGTTCCCGTACCTTTCTAATACTTAAACTATTCCTGCTTGATTATAATATAGTACGAAATCACTTTCAACGTTATTTTCTAAAATTTCCATTAAAATAAAGAAGTATTTCGTCGACAAAAATGGCATTCTGAAAAAAACATGACCTGCTGTTTTTTCAAAATGCCCTTCTTTTTATCTTTCTTCCGTTGCTGCACGCGTTTTTATCTTACCATCTAAATAGTAAAATTCCACTGCCTTTGCATTATTCGAAACATTTATTTTTTCATCTCTTATTGAAATAATACAACCTGGATAAATCTGTCTTGTAACACACACAGTCGCATTCCTTCCGCTTGAGATTAAGCGCTCTAACTTCTTAATTTCTGCCTCATCACCTGCTAAAGTGGCTGTATCTTTTATCCTGGCACGAAGAAGCGCAAGTCTTCTCGGATCCTCTTTGTAGCTGACACCGCGCTCTTTCTCCATCTGTTCAAACTTCTTAAGACCACCCTCAATCTTATCTAATTCTTCTCTTGTAATCTCTGTCTTTTTCTGAAGAATTTTCAGTCTGGAAACGTTCTCACCGCCGGCTCCGACTGAAACCGCTGTCTTTGTCTCAGCGTCATTTCCAATATTTGTAGCACGTACTCCCTGTACGGCACGGACATTGCCACCGATAATGCTTGCTCGTTTTCCCTGCAATGTGATACTTCCCTTACATAACACATCACAGTCTAACAGAACATCCGCTTCAATATTCCCATCTGCCTCGATAGAAGTATATTCCGCAAACTTAGCAAAAACGTTGCCCTTTGTCTTAATGAATGCTTTGTTGCCGCCTATCATGCCTTTCCTTATGATGATATCCTTACCCGCTTCTAAACAGCATGCCTCTACAACACCATCAATCGTTATACTTCCGGTCGCCTTAATACTGACTCCGGATTCCACTCCTCCATGAATTACAATATCACCGGAGAAATCAACATTTCCCTGTGTGAGATTCAAGTCCCCACTCATCTCATAAATTGTAAGAATACGTATCTTACCATCCTGTGTCTCAATCTTGCCATCTAACGAAGAAACATAAGTTACATTATCCTCTGCCTTCTCAAATCCACTTCCACGAAGCGGCGTCTGTTCCCTTCCGTTCTTAGCAGGAACCGGCTTCCCAAAAACATCCGTTCCATCGATTCCTGCAATGGCAGGATGATAAATCGCAATAACCTGTCCTTTCTTGACTGACTGGATACTGTACATAGACCAGTAATCAACCGAACCATCCGGTAAAATCTGTGGCTTCTTCTCTGAATTCTGATTAAACATATATTCATAATAGCCATCTACACCATCTATCGGAGCATGTCCTGTGGCTATTAACACATCTTCTTCGTAAACCTCATCCTCTACGATGCCCTTAATCTGTTCTTCATCAATTCCGTAAGAAATCTGATTCAGCATTAAAACTTCATGCAGATACCCGACTGTATAATGCTCTCCATCTTCCGGTACTGGGAGCCTGAGATACGCTTTTAAGTCTTTGTCTGATGTTTTGATTTTTGGCACACTAATATTTGGCAATGCCATAAAAGCTCCCTCCTGTCATACTTACACAAAAATAATATAACTATCTTAATAATACTCGTAAATGAATACTTTTTCAAGCATATCTTGTAAAATGGAAACGTTTTTGTTCCTTTTTTTGTGCATGTTTACACAGAAAAACCAGCTATTTATAGTCACTGTTGCAGTCCTTTTGTGCCACTCTATTTCATCTGTGCGAGACGCTCTTTCACCTGAGCCATCATCTGCTCATAGCCTGCAAGCTTCTCTTTTTCCTCCTGAACTTTTGCTTCCGGAGCTTTGCTTAAGAACTTCTCATTGGAAAGCATTCCCTTAGAACGTGCAAGTTCTTTTTCCAGGCGTGCCTGTTCTTTTAAGAGACGTTCTTTTTCTTTCTCGAAGTCTACCAAATCCTCCAATGGAAGGTAAAGGGTTGCTCCAGGGATTACAACAGAAACAGCATCTTCCTCAATTCCTGTCTTATCTGCCTGAACCAGAATCTCACTTGCACCTGCAAGGTTTACATAGACTTCTTTGTTTAATTCAAAGGTATCTCTTAATTTTGTATCTTCGGATACTATAAAGATTTTTGCCTTTCTTGATGGTGGAACGTCCATTTCAGTACGAAGGTTACGGACACCTTTTACTAAATCTTTGCAATGCTCTACCATTTCTTCTTCTGCTGCAAAGTTCCATTCCTCTTTGTATTCCGGCCATTTTGCAAGCATAATGGTATCTTCTTCCGGGTGAAGGGTACAAAAGATTTCCTCTGTAATGAATGGCATAAATGGATGTAACAGCTTTAATGCTTCTGTTAATACAGTCTTTAAAGTCCAGAAAGCTGCATTTGCAGAAGTCTGGTCATTTTCTTTGTTGTAGGTACGTACCTTTGTAATCTCAATATACCAGTCGCAGAATTCATCCCATATAAAGTCATAAACCTTCTGAACGGCAATACCCATCTCGAATTTGTCCATGTTCTCTGTAACATCTTTTGCAAGTGTGTTTACTTTGGATAAAATCCACTTATCTGCTGCTTTTAATTCAGAAAGAGCCGGTGTTTTAATCTCTGCACCCTCTAAGTTCATCATAATGAAACGGGAAGCGTTCCATACTTTGTTTGCAAAGTTTCTGGAGGATTCTACTCTCTCCCAGTAGAAACGCATATCATTTCCAGGTGCATTTCCTGTGATCAGTGTCAGACGAAGTGCGTCAGCACCGTATTTGTCAATAACCTCTAACGGGTCAATACCATTTCCAAGAGATTTACTCATCTTACGTCCCTGGGAATCACGTACCAGACCATGGAATAATACAGTATGGAATGGTGCTTTTCCCATCTGCTCATAACCGGAGAAAATCATACGGATTACCCAGAAGAAAATAATATCATATCCGGTTACTAAAACATCATTTGGATAGAAGTAATCAAGGTCTTCTGTTTTTTCCGGCCAGCCAAGTGTGGAGAATGGCCATAATGCGGAGGAGAACCAGGTATCTAAGGTATCCGGATCCTGTGTCATATGAGTACAGCCACATTTCGGACACTTATGCGGTGCCTCTTTTGCAACTACCATTTCGCCACATTCATCACAGTAATATGCCGGTATTCTGTGTCCCCACCATAACTGTCTGGAAATACACCAGTCACGAATATTGTCGGTCCAGTTGAAGTATGTTTTTTCCATACGTTTTGGAAGTAACTGGATATCTCCGTTTTTTACTCCCTCAACTGCCGGTTTAATCATCTCGTCCATTTTTACGAACCACTGCTGCTTAATCATCGGCTCAACGGTTGTGCCACAACGGTCATGTGTACCTACATTGTGGGAATGTGGAACTACTTTTACTAAAAGTCCTGCTTCCTCTAAATCTTTTACAAGTGCTTTTCTACATTCGTAGCGGTCCATACCTTCATATTTACCGGCTAATTTATTCATAGTTGCATCATCATTGATAACAACGATTTCTTCTAAGTTATGACGTTTTCCAACTTCAAAATCGTTCGGGTCATGTGCCGGTGTAATTTTTACGCAGCCGGTTCCGAACTCTTTATCTACATATGGATCTGCAATAACCGGAATTTCGCGGTCTGTCATCGGAAGCTTTAACATTTTTCCAACAATATCTTTGTATCTCTCATCGTCCGGATTGACAGCAACTGCGGTATCTCCGAATAATGTTTCCGGTCTTGTAGTTGCGATTTCAACAAATCTGCCTTCCTCGCCAACAACCGGATAATTGATGTGCCAGAAAAATCCGTCCTGCTCCTCATGCTCTACCTCAGCATCGGAAATAGATGTCTTGCAGACCGGACACCAGTTTACGATACGGGAGCCTTTGTAGATATAACCTTTTTCATATAATTTAATGAAAACTTCCTGTACCGCGTCAGAGCAGCCTTTATCCATGGTAAAACGTTCTCTCTGCCAGTCAGCGGAAGAACCCATTTTCTTTAACTGGTTGATAATACGGTTACCGTATTCCTCTCTCCACTCCCAGCATTTCTCCAAGAAGCCTTCTCTTCCGAGGTCTGCCTTGTCAATTCCTTTTTCTTTTAAGGACTGGATAACTTTTACTTCGGTTGCGATGGAAGCGTGGTCTGTTCCAGGCTGCCATAATGCATTGTAACCCTGCATTCTTTTATAACGGATTAAAATATCCTGCATAGTGTTGTCCAATGCATGTCCCATGTGAAGCTGTCCGGTAATGTTTGGTGGAGGCATCACAATGGTAAATGGTTTCTTGCTGCGGTCTGCTTCTGCATGGAAGTAACCGTTGTCTTCCCATTTTTTATAGAGGCGTTCTTCAATGCCCTTTGGATCATAGGTTTTTGCTAATTCCTTCATGTGTTTGTTCCTTTCTTTTGGTTCTGCTTTCCAACGCGCAAAAAAAGCCCTTCACGTCCATTCGGACGCAAAGGGCGTGTTAACGCGGTACCACCTTTGTTATGTTGTAAAAACAACATATCTCTGCAGGCTCTTAAAATAAGCCACTGTCCGGTAACGGGGACAAATCGTTCTCGCTTACTTCGCTAATGCATTCAGCGCGACAGTTCAAAAGCTACCTTCCACACAGCATGCTCTGGTGACATCTTTCAGCCAGTGAATGTCATTCTCTTTCAGGTGTCTTGTGTGTACTCCTCTTTCTCATCACCTTTTTGTATCTTTTTTAATGATAAAAGCTAAGGTGTGATTTGTCAACTGATTTTATTTACATTTTTTCTTTCCACCAGAATTATTGTAACCTCGTCCCACATTTCGGACAAAACTCAAAATCCTCTGCTGTCGTAAATCCGCAATTTCTGCAATGCTTTATTCTGTAATCGTAATTCTGATTTTGTACCCTGTGCAGATGCTGTGGTAAAATTTCTGCCTGTACACCTGCTGCAATCTGCTTTCCAATCTCTGCGTCAAGCTCATATATCGCATGACAGCAGCTCGTCTCTACATAATAATGCTTATTCCATTTAAAACACGGGATAAAAAACAATGACAGCACCGTATAAGTCATAAAAACCTGAAATCTGCCGTATTTTCCACAGACATCGCAAATTATCTGCTGTCCGAATTCAAAATCTTTTCTGCCATCTGTAATGCCCATCATAAAAAACATTGTTTTTCACCTGCCTATTTTTGTGCCAGCTTCTTTAAATACTCATTTTTGAGTTCATTCTCTTCGCGAAGCTTTTCGTTTTCGTCCTTAAGATACTGCATGTATTCCCGGGCAAGCTTCACGCCGCAGCGGACTGCCACATCATCATGCTTTTCCATCTCATCCAGCCACTGATTGTATGACTTGTCCCTGATGTCATTATATACGCTGTCTTTTGCAAAGTACATTTCTTTTCTCCTTTTAATACTGCCGCACCTCTCCACACGCCTGCAGCAATTTCAATATTTCCATCACATAGGCTGCGCCCTCTTTTATGGCTTCATCGTCCATATCTGCATTAAGATAGCAGTCCTTTAGGATAAGTTCACGGAAACGTGCAGACATATTTTTTGCGAGCTTCTCACGGGCTTCTTTTTTCATGCCGGTTAACGCCTGCATGAGATATCCATTTTCCACTTCCCGAAGGAACCGCTGAACCTCCACATCGTGCATTTGGGCAAGCTGTTCTTCAAACCAGCTCCATTCTGCACTTTCCATTGGTACGTCTGTTCTTGAAAAATCCGTCTCAAAGTAAAGCTTTGCTGCCCGGTTCTTTTCTGCGTCTCTCTCCGCTCTGCTTTTTTCTTCGTATTGGTCACAAATTACTACACATTCTTTTCGGACGGACACCGGCAGCATGCTCACAAGCAGTTGTTTTAAGACCAGTGGATTTGTGTTCTCCTGAATGAAAAGCATTCCCCGAATGCACAAATATACTGCCGTTGCCTGATGGCCCCTCGGCGCGCTCACCCAATATTCATTGGAAAGCACTTCTGCAATGTCTTCCCCGTTCATTCCGTCAACAACCATTTGTACCGCTTTAAAAAGGAGCGCTTCTGTCTCATTTTCATCGTCTAAGGCGCTGGCTGCGTCCTCCATTGCAAGCACTCCTTTTTCTCTTGCTGTCCTTGCAAAATCAGTCAGGTAAAAAAGGCATCTGCCAATTAACTGCTTTTCTTCCTCTGCTGCCACTGCCGTTTTTTGTTTTTCTGTCACGTCGTGGCGCATCTCATTTAAAAATCCATTCCAGACTTTATATCGCATATCATCAAAAAATCTATCCAAAGTATCACCCACCTTTTTCGCGACACGTAACGAGAGTGTGTTTTCGATGTTTTTGATTATTTTACATTATAATGACACAACCCCAATCGCATCAACACAATCAAACGGACTTAAACAGTAAGCTTTTTTCCCGGTTATTTTTTCAATCCTTTCCCTCACAAAAGGATACTCACATTCCTCACCGGTGAGATAAACCCTCGAAATATCTTCCATGCGAAGATTGGCTTTCTCTACAACCTCACATAAATACGCGGAAACGTTTTCAAGCACAGGCGAAAAACACTTTTCAAACTGTTCGATTGGATAATCTTCCATCATGCTTAAAAAGCCGTTGTTAAATATTACCTTTGCCGTATCATTTCTGCGGAATTGTCTTTTTACTCTCGCAGCGCTTCGTCTTAAATCCGCTAATGCCTGTTCGTCCATCTCATTTTCAGTGGAAATGCCAAGTGCCCTAAGTCCCTTGTCCATCATAAAATTCTCCAGTGCATTTCCAAGCTCCTCATGTAAGCTTGGGTTATACCCACCGTCCTCAACGTCCTTATTATCATAAATAAACACTTCCATGAACGCTCCGTACTTTCTGCTTATCAGCTCGTAATCGCTGCCCCGTTTTTTTCTTAAAAGTGTTATTGAAAGAATTCTCTCGTCAAAATCAAAAATTAAGCCTGTCTCATGCTCCTTTAATGCAGCGTTTTTATCTGCCGCTTCAAACGCAGCCAATACGGCAGCCCAGTTGTCCACATATTCTACATCCGGCACCCCGGCTAATTCTGCCGCCCATTTTATTACACCTAAACCGTCAATATTGTCATTTCCGATTTCACGAAACGCGATAAGGTCCAGACAGCCTTCTGCCCTTTTGGATTTTTCCCGCCTTTTTTGTAAATTTCCAATCCAGTCAGTCAGCCTTTTATTATCTGGAAGCTCCTCACGGCTTGTCACATACATTTTTTTAATGTTCACATTAAACTGCTGCTTTGCTGCCTGTATCATCTGTTTCATATTAAGTGCCAGTTCCGAGCCTGCTTTTCCCGCGCTTATCATACTTATCGTAAATTTCCAGTGACAATACTTTTCCGTCAATGGCATAATATCAGAATAATCTGTATTTATGACTCTTCTTATGTCCCCGTTTTCCATACGGCACACTGCATAGCATTTGCTGCTATCGTCAAAAGAAATCCCGAGTACCGCATCTTCCGGCGGGTCAAATTGCACTTCTCCCGGCTCATCATCCGGGTAAAAAACATATTCCCAGACCGTATCATAGACACTGCCGTAATGGATTTTTATGTATGCAATCTGTTCCACCAGCTTACAATAACTGCTTTTTAACTGCTGGCAGGACTCCTTTTTCCGGTGAAAAATTTTCTGAAAAACAGCCTCTTTTTCCGCTTCTGTCTTTTCGTCCATTTTCATTCTTTCGGCACTGAAATCTGCATCATATTTTTCCCGTATTATCGTCTCTGCATAAAAAACTTTCATGCACTGCTCGACTGCAAAAATGTCCGGCATCAGATAAAGTTCCCCGAACTTTGTACGGACAAGCAATGCCCGGTTGAAGCCATTTCCGACAAAGCTGTGGTCTTCGTCCCAGAACCGAAAGCTGCTTTTGCGTTTGCTGCTGCCAAAACAGTCTGTAAACCGGTCTGTTTTGTTTCTGGTGTTATTTGTCCCCTCATAAAGGCAATAATATCCTTTTTCCCGGACGGACTTTAAGTTTTCATAACTGATTACAAGCTTACCTTCTTCCACAGTTCCTGCCTGTAACAGCTTATTGTCCCACGATGCATTTTCTGAATACAGGAAAATCCGCTCTAACTCATCGTTTAACGGATACCTGACATACGCTTCCGTAACAACTGTCATATCATCTGGAAAAATTCTCTCTTCGGTTACCTGCGGGTCAAATAACAGTTCAATGTGATGCCATGCCTGCAGCAATCCCGATTCTGCCGCGACATCATACATTGTTCCGCCTAATTCTTTTGCTGTCCTTATGAGCTTTCTTATCTTTTTTACCTGCAACTCCCCGTCCGGGAGATTATAGGGATATGTCATTTCTATGGTCTTTTCTATTTCCAACATCTATACCTCATCTAGCGCTCTCTGCTTTCGTAAATATTCATAATATCTTTTTTGGTAAGAAACTTCTGTTCATTTTCCAAGACTGCCTGTACGAGTGCTTTTAAAACATTTCTGTTTTCCGCTACAATCTTCGCCGCAGTCTCTAACTGTTCTTTCAAAATTTTATTTACAAGCTGCTTTGCTTTCTGGTCCGTTCTGTATTCTTCTTCCGTTATTACTGCAAGTCCGATTTCTTCCTCGTACATGCCGAATTCACATACCATGCGGACTGCTATTCTTGTTGCCATGCGAAGGTCCGCTGAAGCTCCCGGCGTTTTGCCATAACCAAATTCCAGCTCTGCTGCCCTTCCGCCCATGCAGGTGCAGATTTGCTGTAACAGTCTTTCTTTGGTCGGGTGCTCTGACATTTTTTCTGACTTCACATATCCGTTAAAGTCTGCCCTGGCAACCACACTCATGTACTCCGGGCAGCGTCCATAGAAAAGTTCTGTCATTGCATGTCCTGCTTCATGGTACGCGGTCTGCTCCACTTCCTTCTCCGAGCTTTGCTCTCTCTTTTCCCCATGATTATGCATTTCAAACATCTCATCTAAAAGGACATCGGATACAGCTTTTCCGTTCCGAATTCCTTCCCTTAACGCCATTTCAATGATATTTTCCAAATCCGCCGCACTCAGTCCGTCTGACCGCGCAATAATTCCTTCCTTTTCCTTTTCGGAAATAGCAAACCATTCTTCATGCGCCGCTAACAGCTTATCCAATATCCATCTGCGCCCATTGGCATCTGGAAGCTCCACAATAAACGTCCGGTCAAAACGTCTCGCCAATGCAGAATCAATCCCCTTTAAGTTAGTGGCAGCCATAACAAATACCGGCTTATTATCTAACCGTTTAAAGCCGTCCATCTCGGTAAGCAGTGCATTTAAAACGGAATTTGCACCGGTTTTCGTTCTTGCCATTCCGATTGCATCCACTTCATCGATAAATAATACCGCCGGCGCATATTTTCTCGCCACCTGAAAAACATGGTGAACTTTTGCCGCACCTGCATTTAATAACTCATCTGCGCTGATTGACAAAAAATTAACTTTCGATTCTGCCGCAACCACTTTTGCAAGCGATGTTTTTCCGGTTCCCGGAAGTCCGAGCATTAATGCCCCTCTTGGGACTCTTGCGCCAGTTTTTGCATACTCCTTCGGATTTTTCAGATAGCTGATAAAAAATTCCAGCTCCTTTTTAATATCCGGGCTGACATACACATCTGTCCATTTTTTATCCGGCCGCAGCTCGTCTGTAATCAGGCTTTCCTTATCCTCTGCATCAACTGCCATTTCCAGCTTTAAATTATAAAAAATAATTTTTGCCGATGTTTTGCTGTCATTCATTTCTTTTCTGGTGGAATAGGTCAACACCTGATGTCTGACGGTTAACGTTTCCATTGCATTCTGGCAGCAAATGTCAAAATAAGCCTGCGTAATCTGCTCGGTCAGTTTTTCTTCCGAGATAAATCCTTCTGCGCCTTTTCCAAGCAAAAGTCTTTTTTCACTGTCGGAATAGTGATACCTTGCGTCATTTTTCAGAAGATAGATCGGAAGGGAGGCATCTTCCTTTTTCACACTGTCAAATGCACTGCTGCCGGTTGTTTTTACATCTGCAATACTCATGCAGGTTTCCAATCCACGCAGACCATACGCATAATCTATCACCGCAAAAAGTACATTTTTGCTTCTGATAATATCCAAAAAACGTTCTTTATTATTAGTAACAATGATTGTCATTCTTTTTGGAATGGAAAAAGCATACTCTCTGTCGGTTTCTTTTAAAATCGGTACAATGCAGTCCTGCTCTCCTAAATAAAACTGTCTGATTTCTTCCGTACAGTCGGTAAAATCACATTCCCAGCTTACCTGATTTAAGAGAGGCTTTTCCCCGTTTTCTGCCTTTTCCTCCATAAGAGAAAACAGCTCATATAACTCTTTATCAATGAGTTTGCCGGAAAGCTTCGATGCATTTCTTGCATCTCCACCGCCGCCGACTGCATACTGGACCGTAGCTGCTACAATATCGCTTCCTTTGGAAATATCAAAACCGTAATTCTGTTTATTCTGCAAAAGGTTCTGCTCAATGTCCCTTTTTATTACCTGACGGATTGCAGCCGCCTTTAAATGGTTAAACATAATAATGCTGTAAGATGCCATTCTTGATACGATTTCCGGTGGAAAATAAGGAACCTTCGTATCCGGATTGATGTCTTTTTCGAGTGCATCAATCACAACCCGGTCCGGAATTTCTGTCAGATTTTTATTTCCCGCGTTATTGTACAATTGTCTTCCTGCATTTGTAGTCATAATAATGATACAGTCTTTAAAGGAAACATTTTCATCATAATTTCGGTCGAGACATTGTCCCTGGTCTAAAATCTGTAAGAAAATTCTTATTACCCCGATGCTTGCCTTTTCTATTTCATCAAACAGTAATACACTTTTCGGATTTTCCCTGACAAAGGAGGTCAGCACTCCGGGTTTTGAATTTGTGTAAAAAGAGGATATTCCAACAATCTCCTCCATTGCATTAATGGAGCCATAGCTTGCCATGTCAAACCGGTGATACGTCATGCCCAGCGCTTTTGCAAAGGTTTCCGCCATATAAGTTTTTCCAACGCCCGGAGGGCCTGCAAAAAGGAAAACACTTCTCGGTCCCTGCTTTTTGCTGGTGACTGCCGCTTTTTCACTGTGGAAAAATGACTGCTCAAATTTGTCGATTGCCTCGTCCTGTCCGATAATCACATTCTTTAATTCCTGCCGCAGCTCTTTCGTCTGTTTTACAAGAGGGCTTAAGGAAAACGTTTCTTCCCCGCCTGCTGTTTCTTTCTTTCTGTAAGGCGGTATTTTTCCCGTAAGCTCTAAATTTATCATCGCACCTGAGATGCGGATAAGCTCTTCCCGGTATATTTTTGTATCCATAAGTTCATTATATAAATCAACCAGGGTATGGTTTCCCTGCTTTATAAAATGATACATGCTAAAATAGGTTTTTGATGCTTTACTCAGCTGATTTGGACTTTTCGCAGCTTCAATAATGCGGTACTTCACATCATTAATATCCAATTTTGTAAGCCCTGCCGCTTCAAATCTTTCTTTTAACTGTAAATATTCCTTTGCACGGAACAGTTCAAACTCCAGTGTCTCCCGCCATCTTGTCTGCTCTAGGGCAGTTTCCGGTTTGCTTTTAATATCTAATTTCAGATATGCTTCATCAAATATCTGCTGCGGCTCCAAAATGAGAAAAAGCAGCATTCCATATAAAGACATGATGTTATATCTGCCGGTATAGCTTGTGCCTGAAATTCTTGGTTTTTCCTCTCCCGCAAGCTGAAGCAGTAAATCCAGCCAGACAGAACCCATATGTAAATCTTCTCTTATTCCAAGCAGCTTACGCAGCTCTTTTTCTGTGTCTTGTGCATCTTTGATGTTCTGTGTGTCTTTGGTATTCTGAGTGTCTTTTCTATTTTGTTCTGTCTTAGTATGAAAATCTTCTTTCTTCTCTGCTTTTTTTGCGGAGACAGTCTCTGCTCCTTCCAAAAATTCCTTTGCTCTTTCGAGTGCCCATTCCTTACTGTAGGGAACGCTTTTATCTGCTTTTTCAAATTCTGTCTTATAAATTATAATTTTATGTTTTATCACATACTGGCCAAGTGCATTTTCAAAAAAACTCAGCCAGTCGAAATAAATTCCGGGATTGTCTCCACTTTTTAATACATATATTTTTTTATCCATACGTTTATCCCCGTGACACTCTCATTTTTTCTTTTGGATAAGTTATCATTTTCCACAATTTCTCTCGATAAATTTTACCGTTCCATTCTCATACACAATACAAAAATACAGAGTGTAAACTTCAACCGTAAGACAATCCCTGTTCTGTAAATACACCTGATATCCCTCTAACAGTTCTGCTGGAATGTCATCTTCCGTCGCATAATGTTCCAAAATATTCCCTTCTTTATCCACTGCATGGATAATGTGGTCCGGTATATTACATTTTGCTAAAATTCCGATTAACTTGTTCCGAAGCGGCATTGTATTTACAATCTTTTTAACCACTTCGTCCTTCTCATCATCAATATCCGACATTGTGTAAATGTAAATTTTCGAACGCGGTGCCGTTGCTTTGCGTCTGTCCACAGATAACTGTGATGCTTTTTTTACCTGTACGCCGCTCTCACTGTCCTTTGCTGTATTTCTTTCCTCTTTTTCTTCTTCCTGTCTTAATTCATTGTTCAAATTCAAATCTTACACCTCTCCTTATACATAGACAAATTTACTTGCCATTCCTTCCGCAGCCTTATTGCCCAGGTCACTTGCTTTTAAATACCATTCTGCCGCTTCGTTATAGTCACGATAAACTTCCTCATAAATACGTCCTAACTCATACATGGCATCTGCATTATCTATCTCTGCTGCCTTTTTATACCACCTGACTGCCTCTTCTATATTTTCTTCTGTTCCTATCCCTTCACGATAACGTTTTCCAAGCTCATTATACGCTCTTTCATATCCTGCCTCTGCTGCTTTTTTGTACCAGTAAAATGCCTTCTTTTCGTCCTTTACATTCTCAGACTCATAAACCGTTCCCAGATTCCAACATGCATATGCGATCTTATTGCCACACTCAACCGCCTTTTCATACCACTCAATTGCTGCTTCAACGTCTTTGTCTGTGCCCATTCCTTGATGATAGCATACTCCAAGCTCATTATAAGCGTCTGTATATCCTTCCTCCGCTGCTCTTTTGTACCAGTAAAATGCCTTCTTACCATCTCTTTTTTCTTCTATAAATGTATAAATGATAGCAAGATTCCAGTATGCTTCCTTAACGTCATACTCTGCCGCCTTTTCATACCACTCAACTGCCGCTTCAACGTCTATGTCTGTGCCAATTCCTTTATGATAACATACTCCAAGCAGATTGAAAGCATCTATATATCCTGCCTCTGCTGCTTTTTTATACCAGTAAAATGCTTTTTTTTCATCTTTTATCTCAAACAGCACATCAAAGCTTAGTGCCATATTCCAGCATGCAACCGGTAACCCCTGCTCTGCCGCTTTTTCATACCAGTAAATTGCCTGCTCTCTGTCCCTTTTAAAATAATCATTTTCATTTGTATAAAAAAGCCCCATATAATTTTGTGATAATGCGTCCCCCTGATTTGCCGCTTTTTCAAACCAATACTTTGCAGTCTTCCAGTTTACCTCAATTCCTCTCTGCCCATCAAAATACACCTCGCCAACTTTTTTCTGTGCTAAAATATAACCATCTTCTGCCAGCTTTTCCAACTTCTTTAATCCAGCCGTAAATCCATCCGGTGTTCCCATCAGACCAATAATATTATCATAGCGTTCCTCAAAGGACAGACCTTCGTCTTCTTCTGCCGTATCTTCTTCCACTTTTGGAAGGGTACGCTTTACTTTCTTCTTTTTCGGTGCTATGTTCTGGAACATGCTGTAATCAAAGCCATCTAATTTATCTTCTTTTTTCTCCTCTTTCGCAAGCTTTTCAAAATATACTTCTGCCTCATAAATCGCATGGATTTCCTGTTCCAGCCTTCTGTTTTCCTCTGCGCTCTGCCGGCTTGTCATTAACGCCTTTTTTTCATTTCTCTTTTCTTTTAACTGTCTGCTGATTTCAAAGCTGTTCCCATCCGGTAAAATTCCAAGTTCCTTTAAAAGTTCATCGTAAGTATGTATCATCTTTTTACATCGTCCTTTTTAATCATTACAAGTTCCTCATTTGTGTGCTCTTTTCCTTCGATTTCCTCTTTCACAATTCTTGAACGCTGTTTTAAAATAATCTCATCAAGAATATTACGCACACCTCTGGCATTGGCAAATTCTTTTTCATTGCCCGCGCGTCTGTTTTCTATTTCCTGTTTTACAAGGGAAAGCACACCGTCTTCTAATTTCTTTCCATCGATAACTGCCATTTTTTCAAAAATCCGAAGCAGCTCATCAACAGAATAATCCATAAATTCAATAATATTCGGGAAACGGCTTCTGAGTCCCGGATTGACCTCTAAAAATTCGTCCATATTTTCTGTGTAACCGGCTAAAATTACCATGAGAGAGTCTCTCTTTTCCTCCACAAGGGAAAGCAGTGTTCCAATCGCTTCTTCTCCATAGCTGTCCTGCTCTCCATTATAAAGCTGATAAGCCTCATCAATAAATAAAATACCGCCATCTGCTTCCGCTACTTTATTGGCAACCCTCGCAGCCGTCTGTCCCATGTACTGGGCAATTAAGTCGGAACGTTTTGCCAGAATGAACGTATTCTTTCTTAAGACACCAAGTTTTACATAAATCTGGCCTAAAAGCGATGCGACCGTTGATTTTCCGGTTCCCGGATTTCCACTGAATATAAGGTGCATGGTTCCCTGGTTTCTTCCCGGATTTAAGCCTCTTTCCTTCATGAGGTTTATGTACTTCATGGAATTTACCATATCATTTACCTGTTTCTTTACACTCTGTAATCCTTCTAACCGCTCTAATTCTTCCAAAAGCTGCTCAATCGTTTTTTCTTCCGTATTCACTTTCTGTTGTATGACTTCGATATCTGCCCCGGTCAGTTCATCATAATTAATCTGTACATTTTCATCGCCCTGTGCAAGCTGCGCTGAAAGTCTCTGGCTTTGTGCTGCGATAACCTGGTCTAATACATTTCTTACCCCTCTGGCATTACCGAAATCCGCTTCCTTTGATTTTTCCCTTAACAGTCCGGAAAGTCTCGATAATGCGTCTGCATCAAGATAGTAGCCGTCCGCTACTGCCATGCTTTCAAAAATCTGCACCATCTCTTCTAACTCATAATCATCAAAATGTATGATGTTCGGCACACGGCTCTTAAAGCCCGGATTGGCTTTAAAAAATTCCATCATTGGTTTTTCATAGCCTGCCAAAATCACCATCATTGTGTCACGGCGGTTTTCCATCTCCTGTATTAACGTATCCACCGCTTCTTTTCCGTAGGAATCCTGCTCACTGTTTACAAGCGAATACGCTTCATCAATAAAAAGGACACCTCCGTCTGCCCGCTGGCACACCTCTCTTACACAGCGCGCGGTTCCTCCGATATACTGTGAAACAAGGTCAGCCCTGGATACGGTATATACCTCATCGCCCGGCAGAACGCCTAATGCACAATAAATTTTTCCAACCATTTTAGCCACTGTTGTTTTTCCGGTTCCCGGCTCTCCCACAAAAGCCATATGAAACGTACCATGGCTGTCTTTGTGCTTTGCCCCTGCCTTTGCTGCCTTCATGGAAATATTCACTCTTGCAATCTGCGCCCTCACTTCTTTTTTCACACGCTCTAAACCTGTCATATTTTCCAGTTCGCAGCAAAGCTCGTCTATTGTCTTTTCATTTCCATTTCCGACAAAATCCTCCTGCTCTAACCGGCACAGCTTCTGGAGTATGCGGTTCTTTTCCACATTTTTAATGTTTTCTCCTTCTTCTTCCTCAAACTCTTTATAACGGAGTGCTAAATTTTTCTTTGCTTCCTTTAAAAGATTTCTCAATGCGATTGTATTGGTAAATTCCTTTAACTTACTTTCCGAAGCTAACCATCTTCTCACATCTTCTTCACATTCCGGGCTTACCCGGAAGCCGTCCTTCATTGCCATTAAATAGAGGATTTCCAAAAGCTCGTCCACTGAATATTTTTCAATTTTAATAAAATCAAAAAACATGTTTTCCAACGTCGGATTTAACTGTTTCATTTTTTCAAATGCTTCTGTACTTCCGGTAAGAATTATCCTGCATCCGTCTTCTTCCAAATTGTCTTTCATGAAATCTTCCAGACAGTTTGCAATATCTCTTTTCACATTCTCTTTTACATCGCTGTTTAAGAAAAAGTCTTCTATATTCTCAATCAGAATTAAAATTCCCTCACACTTAAAAATTTCTTCCAGATTTTTCCGTTCTTTTATATTCCGCAGATAAATTGTCTCCCGGTCTTCTTCGCCATATCTCATTATATTGCTGATAATTTCTGCCAGATGGCTCTTGCCGCTTCCACGTTCTCCCATGATTGCAAAATTATGCATTCCTTCGGTAACCCCTGTGAGTTCATTCTGCATTCTCATCTCATCTAAAGTGTTGCAGCTTAAATATTTCTCAAGGCTTTCCTTTGCCTGCTCCATTCCTATGGTATTTTCAAATGCATCTTCGATTTCTTCGGAAAAAACCTTCTCCTCGACCACAGTAGTTTCCTGCTTTTTTAAGCTTGCCTTTAAATCCTCCCTGTACTTATCAAGTTCCGAATTAAAAAATGCATTTACTATTTTTTTTGCTTCTGCTTTTGACTCACTGTCTTCTCCATCTGCGTTCATCAGCTTAAATGCAATATTACTTGCCTCTTTATCACTGCCCAGTAACAGATATGCCTGTGCTAACACAAGGCTCTCTTTCTCCCCTGGATTTTCTTCCTGCTCTAACTGTCCAATTAATTTATCATATTCCCCATGCCGCAGCATGCTTTCCATTAACTCCGTTTTCATCTGGCAACTCCTCTGTTCTTTGGTATTTTATACTAGTCCGCATATAAAAATAATACCATATTTTCAGGATGATGTATATAAAATGAAAAAACCGGAAACAAATGTTCTTTTTTGTTTCCGGTTCTTTGTATCCATTTTTCAACCTAAAAGTTTTAATATATTTTTGTAAATGTATTCCCGCAGTACCCCCACTTCCAAATCAGGCTCCATGTTTTTTTCCTCAGCAATGCAGTACATGAAATAGACGGAAAGCTGGGTTTCCATTGCTGCCCTTTGTAGAAAAACGTTCTGCTCTTTTACAAGCCCTTCTTTCACTCCTTCTGCAACAATGCAGTCAATAATTTCATTCTTTTCTTCGTCACAGCATTTCTGCTTCATACACTCATATTCCATCTGAAGATTTTTCGGTATCTCGTAGGAGTCAAGCACTATTTTGATAAGGAAAAAGATACCCTGCTTTTCCTTCACATGACAGTCGATAAAATCCATCACTCCGTTGATTTTTTCTTTAAAACTTCCTTCCATTGTGGATATCGTCTGCAATTTCTTAAAGCACTCCTGCACATAATAGAGAACGGAGGCTGCTATGATTTCTTCTTTCGAGGAAAAATATTCGTATGCCGTTCCTTTTCCGATGCCGGCGCGGCCTGTGATATCCGCTACTTTTAAAGTATTAACATCACAGCCGTCATTAATGAGTTCAATCACTGCCTGATACATTGCAAGCACTTTCGCAGGAGGATTATGAATTAGTTTTGACTCGCCCATTATAACTCCTCCTCTACCATACTCTTATTCCGGTTGAAGGCATCGTAAATACATGGAACAACAATTAATGTCAAAAGTGTACCATATACCATACCGCCGACCGTTACAATTGCCATTGGCTGCATCATTTCCGAGCCGCTGCCAAGTCCGACTGCCATGGTAGACATGGACAAAATTGTTGTTAATGCGGTCATAAGGATTGGACGCAGTCTTGTTTTTCCGGCTTCAATAATCGCATCTTTTTTCTCCATGCCGCCACGACGGAGCTGGTTGATAAAGTCTACCATAACGATACCGTTATTTACGATAATTCCGGCAAGCATAACGAAACCTATCATCGCAATAACGCTGACTTCATTTTTCGTGAAGTACAGTGCAAAAAGTCCTCCGGTAAATGCCAGTGGAATGGTAAACATAATGATAAACGGTGACAGTAAGGACTGGAACTGTGCCACCATAATCAGGTAAATAAAGATTACCGCGAGAAGAAGCATCAAATAGAGCTGGTTCATCGCATCTGCAATCATTTCATCCTCACCTGCCATCTCAATGGAGTATCCCTCCGGCAGGTCGATTTTATCTAATGATTTCTGTATTTCATTACTTAACAGACTGACATTGTGCTCGTCATCTACTCCTGCGGTGACACTGATATATCTCGTCTGTGAGTCACGGTTAATTGTTCCAAGCGTATAGCCTTCCTCAAACTTCGCAACATCGGAAAGTGCCACTTCTGTCTCATTTCCTTCCCGGTCGGTATAAGTAAAGGTCAGATTTTTAATATCATCTAACGTAACGTCCGACTGTTCCTCACTCTGAATGTAAACCTCATAGTCATCTACATCTGTAGAAATCGTCGTTGCTGAAGTTTTCGATGCCATTTCGCCGTAAACAAGCTGGAATATCTGTGCAACCGTCATACCGTATTTTGCTGCCTTTTCCTTATCGACTACTACCGTAAAGGACGGTGTTGTGTTGTCAAGACCATCGTCCACATCGATTGCCCCGTCTGTATTTTCCACAACCTCTGCAACCTGAGCGGCAAGCTCCTGAAGCTTATCTAAATCATTTCCTTTGATATTTACTGTAATTCCGCTTCCCATAAGAGAAGTCATATCCGAAGCAGAAGTATCTGTCTTTACGTCACAGTCCATATCTTTTGTCAACTCATCAAGCTGTGCGATAATGTCCGCACTTTTTACGCCTGAATTTTCATCTAAAATAAGATACATGGAAATGCTGTCGGTTGAATTTCCACCCATCATGGAAAGGGAGCTTCCGCCTGC
>CAKRCJ010000003.1 GCA_934307185.1 uncultured Roseburia sp. | reverse complement strand
GCTGTACTCTGTCTGAGTCATAGTAATCTGCATTCTTTGTAAGATGGAATGCTGTTGCTGCCGGTTCATAAGAATCTAATATAAAAGCTCCATTAGAAAGTGTTGTCTCCGGACTTGTTGCAAATGTATCACCGCAGGAATTGAAAAATTCCTCATTTACAGGATAAAATGTCGGGAAATACATTAATGACAAGAAATAGCTTACCGGAACATTTAATTCAACCTGAAGGGTTGTATCATCTACTGCTGTAACTCCAAGTTCACTTTTATCCATATCACCGGCAATAATCTCTGCCGCATTCTTAATCTGTCCTATATCACTTAACATGTATGCATATTCAGATGCAACTGCAGGATCAACTGCTCTCTGCCATGCAAAAACAAAATCTGCTGCCGTTACTGGTGTTCCATTGCTCCATTTTGCATCACTGCGGAGATGGAAAGTATAAGTAAGTCCGTCATCCGAAAGTTCATAACTTTCTGCAATCGCCGGAACCGCCTGTCCATCTGCATCCATCTGCATTAATCCGTCTGTGTAATCTGCAATTACTTCAAATGAAGTTCCATCTGTCGCCTGCTGTGGGTCTAATGACTCCACCGGTGTCTCTAACATTACGTTCATGTCTGATGAACTTGCCGCTGCTGTATCCTGACCTGTGCTTTCTGTTCCAGTTGTAACACTTCCTGTTCCGGCTGCATCACTGCTGCTGCCACAACCCACAACACCAAGCATCATTGTTCCAGCCATCAACAACGCTAAAACTGCTTTGGTCTTTTTCATAATATTTTCCTCCTATAAAAAAAATAACGCAAAGGGAGTTCTTTCGAACGCTCCTTTGCGTTAACGACACTTTATCACATTAATCTATCAAATGCAAGTATAAATTTAATCTAATATTCAATTCCGATTTCTTTATACTCCAGTAATTTAGCTGTTCCCATTGGAAGTTCTACATAACTTCCTTCCATTGTTCCATCTAAAATTCCATTTACTGCAGTCAGAAAATCATGTATTATTTCTTTTTCAACTGGTTTGGCATGATGCCCCGGCCATGTAACATCATATAAAGTTTCTATATCAAGTAACTTCTTTAATGTCTCCCGGTAAACTGTCATAGGCGCAGCATATTCCATCTGCAACAATACATGTGCCTTACAACAGGTATCTCCGGTAAATAGCCACCTGTTTTTTCTATCCAGAAAACATACAGAACCTACAGAATGTCCCGGTGTTTTAATAACCTGAATTTCCCGCTCTCCCAACTCAAATGTCATATCCGGCATAAAAAAATTACATGCTTCCTTTACCGGTAAAATCTTTTCCCTTGTAAAAATGCGACGCACCGCATCTTTGCTGTGTGCCTGATAAAGAGACTCGTCCTCTTTTGCAAACCATACATCTTCAAATGCCCCGGTTCCACCGATATGGTCCACATGACCATGTGTCAGTGCCACCGTAATTGGAGCCGCTGTAAGTTCTTCGCAGATTTTCTTTAACGGAATTGTTCCGAAGCCTGTATCAATTAATAATGCCCTCGTTTTTCCTTCCAAAAGGTACATGTATGAACTGGCGTTTTCATCATATTCTTCAATACACCACGTATGCTGATTTAATTGTTCTATCCGGTAGTTCATCGTTTTTTCCACCTTAATCTGGTATTAATAATTTATCTTTCGTTCCTTCTTCTATTCCTGCTAAAAACGAGAATGCCGCATCCATCCTCTGCTCCCAGTAATAAAACTCATGATCGCCATGTCCTTCTTTGTACACATGCCCAATCCCCGCCTGCTTTAAGGCTGCTTCAAATTTTTCTACTGCTTTATACACTGCACGGTCTTCTTTTCCACAACATAAAAACAGTTCCGGTCTGTTGTCCACATCTTTTCTTGTCCATTGTGCACACATATCACATTCACTGCCATAATACTTTTCTTTACTTCCGAAAATTCCACAGAACTGCTCTTTTGAAAATCCCGGTGCATCCGCTTCTGCTAATAGCATATAGGCATCCGCAGCCGGTGAAAAAGCCACTACTTTTGAAAAGGTATCACGATATTTAAAACCGTTATATAACGCCCCATAGCCACCCATGGAAATTCCGCCAATAAACGTGTCTTCACGTTTTTCTGAAAGTGGAAATAATTTTCTGGTTACTTCTACTAATTCTTTTCCCACATAAGTACTATAAAATGTCATGCGGTCCGGCATATCCTGATAAAATAAATTTTCTCCGTCCGGAAGGACAATTGCAATCCCTTTTAACTCTGACTGTCCCCTTAACCCAAGATATGTTATTAGTTCTGTTGCCGTAGCGCTGTAGCCCGGCAGCAGATACAACGTCCTGTACGGCGGTTTCCATTTTCCCGCCATTCCATCCGATGGAAGAATGACTTTAACACTCACTCCACGCATTAGTGCTTCTGATTTATATTCCAACTGTAAAAAAGCCATGTTTTTCCCTCATATTATTTAAAAATTAACTGTGCAAAATCCCTGATGCACATTCTCCATACATTCCAATCATGCGTTCCCGGATAAACTTTTCTGATTTGCTTTATGTCCTTTTCCAGCAGCATTTTATCATCATGAGCAAAATTCTCCCAAAATGGATCCTTATCTCCCATTGCCCGGAAGTACACATCAAAAGTATCTTCAAATGCTTTTGCATTATCCAGTATTTTCAGGTGCTCATTTTTACTTTTTTCATCATGTGCCATATCAAGTGGGCTTCCCTGAATAATATCCGTTACAAATCCGCTGAAAATACCAAGCGAACTAAAATACTCCGGATGTAAAAATCCGGTAATGCTTGTCTGCAAAGAACCCATGGAAAGTCCTGCCATTGCACGCATCTCTTTTGTTTTTCCAACACGGAATTTCTGTTCAATATAAGGAATAATGTCTGTGATCAGTTGTTTTTCCAACAGCTTAAAATCAACAATTCTTTTTCCTTCCTGATTTATCGTCTGAACCATTCCATTGCTCATGACAATCACCATTGGAACTGCTTTTTTCTCTGCAATCAAATTATCCAGTATAAAGTTCACTTTTCCAGAAGCCGTCCAACCGACTTCATTTTCCCCATGTCCATGTTGAAGATAAAGAACCGGGAACTCCCTGTCTTTCTCCTCCTCATAACAGTATGGTGTATACACGATACAGCTTTCCCACTCACCGGTAATTTCCGAAAAAAAGTATTCCCTGCGGACACTGCCATGAGGAACATTTTTTAGCTGATAAAAATCTTCCGGTTCTTCAAGTGCCACATAGTTATATGGACGGCTGTATCCGTAAGTAATCGGTAATAGCGGGGTAATTACTTCCACATCATCAATTTTTAATTGTACATACTGAATTCCAACACGGAGCGTATATTCCAGTCTCCAGATGCCTTTTTCTTCCCTGGTACATGGAAATTCTTCTTCATTCATTACAAATGTTACTTTTTTCGCTTCCGGAGCTGCAATCTGGAGAAAATAACGCTCTCCTTCCTTTACAAGTGCCGGAACCTGTCCTTCCCATGGAAGGACACGGTCGAAACCAAGCTTTTGTTCATTGATATTGTAATTCATGCGACACTCTCCTCATTTATATTGTCTTTTTCTGTCCGTCTGGTGTACTCTCTGTAATCTGATATTCAAAAGTTTTTAAATTTGCAGTAAGTACTGCCTCATATCCGTTATTCTCCCACACAAATTCCATTTCATTGCCATGGGCTGTTACCGTAATTTTGCTTTCCTTTGCAAAAGCAGGAAAGGTACTGCGGAAACGTAACATTTCTAACTGTCTTTTTACCACCGGCTGTTCTAATGCTTTTTCCATCTGCTCTTTCGAAAGATTGGTACGGTTAATCTCTTTGTGCCCGCCTGCCCCGGCACGTTTTACTGCTTCATGATCGTTTTTGCCTGCAAAAAGATCCAGATACCAAATCTGTGGTTTCCCCGGCATGAAAAGCTGTAATGCTCTTGCAAGAAGCATTTTATTATCATCTTCGCCTAATGCACTGTAATAGGTGGCATTTACCTGATAGTACATATTTTTCTGTCCGTGGAGGTCTTTGACATAGCCGCCCCTTCCGACAACCGTATCAATTAAATTCTGTATACGTTCCTCGGAAAGCAGTCCCTTCAAATCAAGAAGCGGAATTCCATCGTGACAGCCTAGCATGTTTACCGTATGAATATTTTTATCTGTGAGCTCCTTTGCCCAGTCCGCAAGATGTGTTCCCTCTCCGCTTTCCAACGCATCAATAATTAATCCCGGAAGAAAGAAATCGTAAGTCATATAACCTTTTTTCGCAATCTGTTCATAATTTTTCTCAGCGTAGCTTGCATGAATTTCCGGAAGTAATGTCAACTGATATTTATCTGCCAGCTCTCGTACCTTTTCCAGTAAGTCCCATGTTCCCGGTTCATTTAAAAAGTTTTTCTCGCCCGGTTCCTTTGGTGCATAAGCAAACGCATCAAGACGTACAATTTTAGCACCATATCCTGCCAACGTTTTTAACGTATTCTCATAAAATTCCCATACAAGTGGAGACTTGATGTTTAAGTCCATTTGTCCAAGATAACGTCTGTTCGCTTCCATGTAATCAATAATTTTTTTCTTTTCTTCTCCGGTCAGATAACTGACAACTGCACTGTTTTTTTCATCAGAAAGAATTTCTGCCGGTTTCTTTCCTTCTGCTGTCTGCGAGTTCATTAACTCCGCCAGAAGAACTGCTTCTGTATACTGTATCCCGGCTGTCTGCATAAAATCCTGTGCATCTGTGCTGCGATAGCTTACCTCCTGATAAAAGGTATTCCAGTACGGAACGTCTCTTCCGTCCGGAAATCTCACCATTAAAATCGGAAGTCCCGGTTTCCTGAAAAACATATCCTTAATATATTTCTGGTCCGGTTTTATATAACCTTCGTCTGTCATCTCCCCACAGCCTTCCCAGAACTTATTCCAGTCAATGAAAAAATCGCGGTATTCTGATTTTTCTCCATTTTTAATAATATCCTGAAACTGTCTGGATAAAACAGATGCATGATTTAAAATAAAATCCAGCTTTAAGTCAATTCCAAGCCCTTCCAGTTTATCTAATGCTTCTCTTGAAGCTAACATCTTATTCAGAGAATAATCAATGACGGAAAATCCTCTGTCTAAATCCGTGTGAAATAAGCTTGGAAGAATATAGCAGGAAGAAAATACATCTTTTAGTTCCGGCTTCTGTAAAAAGTCAGCAATATCATCAAGTGTGCCACCCATGCTGTCCGGGTAAGCATTTAGCATTGGTCCTATATTCATAACGCTATCTTCCTTCCTCCATCTGTTTGCAGTAATCTGCATAGCTTAACAGTTCACCACTCTTTGAAATAATAATTTTTGCCTTTGGTGCCTGTCTCTCTAACATTGCCTGCTCCAGTTCAAGAACCATCATTGTAAACGGACTGTCTGTTGCGCCGTCCCTGTTTCTTGCCCTGCGGTGTGCTAATGTCTCCTGTGGTGTACTGTTTAATAAAATTGGAATGTCTACTCCGTGATAGTTGTCGCTGTTTCCATGCGTCCACTCAATTACAAGCACCTGAATTTTGGAAAAATCAACTTTTTCATACCACAATTCGGTATCTGTTCTTCCCATTCGTTTGAGCCAGATTGCCTCCTGACCTGCCTTAAACTGCTGCACAATTTCCTCTACCTCATCAAAGCCAATCTCATTGTCCGTTCCAAGATAACCCTTTAAGCCTTCTCTTCCGTTTCTTAAATAGGAGTCGTACCAGTCATACTCTTTTGCATGTTCCGGATTCGCATCATCTCCCTTTTTCTGCAATTCATGAATTATCCCAAAACGTTCTTCTGTAAATGTACCTTCTTTTACCATTCCCTTTAATGCACTCTCGCGGAAAGTGTGAAGACGCTCAGCGTCATTGTATACAGGAATTCTGTGCGGATAATTATCACCCGATAATGTATAACTTCCAATTCCGGCTTCTTTTAGGTAAAAAGATAATAAAGAAGCTATCTCAGACTTTCCAACACCAGAACCTCCGCAGACTGTAAGCACCACTTTTCCTGTTTCTGATTTTTCAGATACTTCCGCTAATTTCGGTAACAGCTCCTTAAAAATAACATTTGCTTTCTGAACATGTCCTTCGCCTATCTCTACTTTATCCCCCGGCATATCTCCGTGTGCAATATTTTCCGGAATTACCGGCGGCTGCCAGTCTGTTATATTTTTAACAATTTCCACAATTGATTTCATTATTGTTTTTCTCCTTTAGCATTTTTATCCACTTACTTATAATCACTATTCAATACCAAGCAGCCATTGAATTGCAGGCTCTAAATATTCATTCCAGAATTTCCACTCATGAATTCCTGTGCTTTCCCTGTAAATTACGTCCACTCCTTCTTTTACAAGAAAATCCCGGAATTCACGGTTTTCATTTAATAAAAAGTCTTCTGTTCCACATGCCATAAAAATTGGCTGGATTGTTTCGCCTTTTTTCTTTCTCTCAGCAACAAGATATTCCGGGTTGTTCGCACTTTCCTCCAACTGGTCCAAATCGCCAAAAATCTGTGCATAATAATCATAATCAGCAATATCGTTTTTTTCTCCCGGCTTCATTCCCTTAATTCCATTGACAATGAGTGCAGAGGACAGTCCAAACATTTTGCCAAACTGTTTTGGATATTTTAAAGCAGTATGAATTGCTCCAAAGCCTCCCATGGACAGTCCGCCGATAAAGTTATCCTCTGTTTTCTCCGACAAACCAAATGTCTTCTGACAATATGCAGGGATTTCTTCTGCAATAAATGTTTCATATGCGCGCCCGGTTCCCTTTCCATTCAGATAAAAGCTGTTTTCACCTGCCGGCATTACAACTGCAAGATTGTATTTCAATGATAATTCCTGAATTAAGCTTCCGGTCAGCCAGTCCTGTGTGCTTCCGGAAAATCCATGAAGCAGATATAATGTTTTTGCCGGTCTGTCATAGCAGTGATTTCCCGCCAGCATTTCTGGTGGTGCATCATTCGGTAAAAGAACATGAAAGGTAATTATCCGGCTAAGCGCCATGGAATATGTATTAACTTGTAACAGTGCCATATTTATCTCCTCCAACTTAAATCGTGCTGTTTTGTTATCTATAATATAATCTGATTAAACGTAATTTTCTTTCAAAAAAAAGTGATATATTTTCACTTTTATTCAAACTGATAAATATCCTTACTCGGGACATAATGTACCGGAACGGCGTAATTAATTACTTCCGGAATCCAATCTGCTGCATATTTCATTCCAAGCTCTTCTAAATTAAAGTGACCGATATTAAACGCAGCTTTACACTTGCCAAGCTGTACTGCATCTCTGATATAAGACATTACAGTCCAGTCAATCACTTCTCCCGGAATAATTGCATCAACGCCATCTTCCTCCATTATTCTTATAACTTCGGTCGCATATTCCGGACAAAAATCGCTTCCTGTTGTTGGCTGATGTTCAAATATGTTTGGCAGAAGATGCCCTACCACAGCAACTTTCCTAATTTTATCTTCCGGTTTTCCAATATAACGTATTCCATTTAAACCCAGTTTTTCTTTGAGAAGCGTATTCATTTTTGCAACCGTCATATCTGGAAACTCAAAATACATTGTCATTCCTTCCATTTCTGATTGCACACGAAACTGTTCCCAGCCAAGATATTTTATTACTCCGGTAAAAATACCGTCCGGTCTGTGGGCATGTGTATGGTCATGGTCTCTCCAGATTGCAATGCCATGTTTTTCAAGAAGTGCTTTTTTCTCCTCATATACTTGATTCTTAAATCCAGCTCTCCAGTCCGGATAATCTGGTGTAGAATAATAAGTCGGTTCATGTACATATAGAAAATTGCAGCCAAGCTCTGTTGTTTTTCGTATCACTTCAATCGTAGGAACCAATGCACATACAATTCCGGTACATTCAGCTTCCGGATTTCCTGATTTATATCCGTCACAGCCATCATAAGTTTCATCAAACTTTGGGTGATATTCTAAAATTTTATCTATAATCTCTCTGATTTTCATTGTCTATCCTCACTCAACTTTTCCAACATTTTTCTCATAATCACTCTCATTTGCAAACACATGAATTATCACGCCTTTCTCCCATGAAGTGATAGTGCCTGACAAATGCGCGTTTTCCATCCAGCTTAAACACTCACTATCTGTAATAATTTTCGGTACTGTTTTCTCCACCATTCCATTTTCATTTGCAACTCCATTATTTTCAATAAATATGTGGCACTGTTTTCCTACTTTATCCACACCTTCTAACATATAACGTGCAGAAAGTGTTCTTTTTTCTGGATAAAATTCTTTCTGGGTATCCACTCCTCCAGGAAGAATTTTTCCTTTGAAATTCTCACTGTCACAGTTTCCATCAAATGTAATCATAACCACTTCAGCTGATTTTCCTTTTACCTCTAATGCATGTTTTATACAAACCTCAATCGTTAATATTTCTTTCATAACAAGTCCCTGCCTTTTTCTAATATCCAAATGTAAAATGAACTTTTTAATGGATATCGTCACACCTTACACAATATAAGTAAATGGCTCTTTTGCATTTACAAAAGTAACCTGTATTTCTCCTGTGATACTCTTAAGCCACTCTGGAAGATATTTCATTCCCCATTCCTCACTTCTTTCATGGCCTAACACAAGCATTCCTTTATTCATTCCAAGCTGTGCAGCATCTCTTACATAAGCGGAAAGTGTCCATTCTGTTATGTCACCACAGATTGCAACATCAATATTTTCCTGTCTCATGTGTCTCATTGGAAGATTTTCCTGTCCAAGCCCAAGACTTCCTCCACCTACCAGAACACTGACACGCTTTACCGGCATTTTCGGATTTCCTACAAGCTGTACGACCTGCATATCCATTTTCTTTTGAAAGAAATGGGCAAGTTCTTCTAATGTAGTCTCCGGCAATTCATAGACAGCCCCAAACCAGCCAAGTTCTCCTTCTGCTTTTACACGATATTTTTCCCAGTTCAGTTCCTTATCAAATCCGCGGTAAATACCATCTTCCTTTTCCATATGCATATAATCATGGAACCGGAAAACTGCAATATGATGTTCCTCAAGCAGTTTCTTTTTTTCAAGATATACCGGATCGTTTTCCAGCCATTCTGTATCATCTGCCCCGGAAAACCAGGTTGGCTCATGTGTAATAATAAAATTAGCACCAAGCTTGATAGTTTCCTTTATAACATCAATTGTAGCCATAAAAGTAGTAACCACACCTTTTACTTCCATATCCTCGCTGCCTGTCATTAAATGGTCACAGGTTTTCTCCTCCAAAAGTGGTGTTACTCCTGTTTTTTCAATGATTTTATCGATGAATTCTCTTACTGTCATATGTTTTCTTCCCCCTGGCATAATTCTTATATTTTATAAAATTTTCCTGATACACGGACTCGTATGATATCCTGATATTTTTAATTAATTAAAAAGGCAGCTTGTAAATTTCCAGATTGCTTCTAATGCAACTTGGTTTTCACAATCTGCCCTCTGACATTTCTTAATTTCTAGATTGATTTTTTACTTTAACCCTTTACCGCTCCAACTACAACACCTTTTACAAGATACTTTTGTACAAATGGATAAATTAACATAATTGGAAGGATACCAATCACTGCCATTGCCATTCGAATTGATGTACCTGGCAAATCAACGGTACCAGTTCCTAATAGTGCAGCATTTGAATTTGAACGCAATGCCTGAATATTATTCATAATTTTCATTAATAACTGCTGAATACTATATAATTTCTCGTTATTTATATAATACAATCCGTTTGTCCAGTCGTTCCAGTAACAAATTCCAGTAAACAAACTGATGGTTGCTACGGTTGGAACTGCCAGTGGAAGCATTACTTTAAAAAATATTTTTAATTCTGATGCTCCATCTAACTGTGCAGCTTCAATCAGGGAGTCTGGTATGCTGTTCTGATAATAATTTTTTACCAGAATAACATTAAAAGCTGTTACAAGATAATTTGGAATAATCAGTGCCCAAATTGTATCTTTAATATGGAAAAATTTTGTCCACATAATATATGACGGTACAATTCCACCATTAAAAAGCATTGTAAAAAATACGAAAAATGCTAACACATTACGATATTTAAAGGATTTACGCGACATTGGGTATGCTAACATTGTCGTTAAAATTACACTAAGCAAAGTTCCCACAATTGTTACAAAAAAGGAAACGCCATATGACCTTGCAATCATAACCCCCTGTTTTACCATGTAATAGTAAGCATCCAGACTAAAACTTTCCGGCCAAAAAGAATATCCATTACGAATTAATGATGTCTCTGATGAAAATGAAGCAATTACTATCAGAAGAATTGGCATCATTGCAATTACAACCAGCACAGTAAGAATAATTGTAGCTGCACGGTTAAAACTTTTACTTTCTGTCATTTTCTGCCCCTCCTCTTAGAATAACGCGTTATCAGAGTCTACTTTTCGTACAATTGCATTCGCAATTAATACAAGGATAAATCCTACTAAAGACTGATATAATCCTGCTGCTGCAGACATTCCAACATCATTTAGCTCCATTAATCCACGATATACATAAGTATCAATTGTCTGTGTTACATTAAATAATGCTCCTGAATTCTGTGGAACCTGATAGAATAATCCAAAGTCTGAATAGAAAATTCTACCAATTGACATTAAAGTCAATGTTATAACGGTTGGCTTTAACATCGGAAGCGTTACTTTTCGTATCTGCTGCATTTTAGTCGCTCCATCAATTGCTGCCGCCTCATAAATAGATTTATCAATACCAGATATACTTGCCATGTATACAATTGACTGATATCCCATGTTTTTCCACAAATTAACAATAATGATAATTGCCGGCCATGCCCCGGTATAAGAATACCAGGACACGGGATTAATTCCTAGACCAGCAAGAATTGTATTATTAATAAATCCTGTATCTGCATTTAAAAATGCATATGCAATAAATCCAATTACAACCCAGGATAACAAATTTGGTAATAACAATGCTGCCTGGAAAAATTTTACTCTTGTTCTTTTTCCAAGTTCGCACATCATTATTGCAATTGCAATGGCTACAATTGTTCCAATTACAATAAATGCTACATTGTACAAAATTGTATTTCTGGTCATAATCCATGCATCTTTTGTTTTAAAAAGGAACTCAAAATTCTGAAAACCACACCAATCGCTTCCAAATACACCTTTGCGCAGACTATAATTTTTAAATGCCAGGAAAATTCCAAACATTGGTACATAATTATTAATGATTAAGTAAATTATCCCCGGCAGTGCAATCATAAGCAGCGGTAGATTTTTAAATTTTCTTTTTTTGCTTTTTGCAATTGCCTTTTCCATTGTGTTATCCTTTCATACTTTTCTTTATTTCTGCTCAGCAGCCCATGCGTCTAACTGTTCCTGCTTTGCACTTAAAATATCCTGATAACCAGCATCATTTAATGCGTTAACAAATTTTTCAATTTCTGTATCAGGGTCTAAGCTTCCGCAAATTAATCCTGGCAGATACTGTGAAATTACATTTTTAACAGCGGTATATTGTGTTTTTACATTGCTTGAATCGAAAGTAAATCCCATTGCAGGAGAAGTCTTAGCTGTCTTATTCTGCTCTAACTCCCAGTCTAAAGACTCTGGATTTGTTCCTGCTGTCGGGTACATTAAAAAGAAGTTTCCTAATGTTCCACAGCTTAACTGTGCGGTATATGGTACTGTTGTTGCATCTTCTCCTTCCGGATAAGAAACAGTTCCATCATCATTTAAAACATAATCTCTTCCTTCAATACCATAAATTAATAAGTTGATAATATCTTTATCTGTATAAGTAAGATTTAAAAATTTCATTGCCGCTTCTGGAACATCTGTCGTTGATGCAATCATCCAGCTAACCGCATTTAAATCACCTGTAGAAAGATATGCATCTCCAATAATCTTTGCACCAATTGGATAATTTCCACACTGTGCCTGAAGAGATGCTGCTGTATCTTCCTCTGGATAACTATATGCTGCAAGATAACAGAAATAGTTACCGGAGCTCATTGTCTCAGCTGCTGCGCTTGTAGTTGTTGCTGCATCCTGCATTACAAATCCCTCATTATACCATTCTCTTACAAGTTCACATTTTTCTTTAAATAAATCACTGGAATATAAATCCTGTACTGTAAGTTCATCTCCAATAAGTGCACCAATTGGGCTATATCTGTCATCTGTAAGGAAATCTACATCACCATAATTTGTAGAAACTCCGATTTCTCCAGTCTGTACCGGTGCAAGCGGTATCATATCCGGATATGCTTCTTTTACCTTTTTCAAAACATCTGTCATATCTTCCATGGAAGATACAGCTGACATATCAATGCCAAGTTCTTCTGTAATATCCTGTCTGTAAATTACCATTGGTGTTAAAGCAACTGGTTTCATTGTTGGAATGCCATAAATGCTTCCAGTCTTTGTACATGCTGCCAGCCAGTCTTCCCCAACTGTATCAACTGTATCCTGACCATATTTGTATAAAAGCTCAGTAAGGTCATAGGTCATATCTGTAGATACATAATTATTGAAATCTCCTAAAGATTCAAAAATATCTATTTTTTCACCACCCTGTAAAGCCAGGCTTACTTTACTTGAATAATCTGCGATTGCAATTGGCATTAATGTAACTTCCGCACCAATTTTATCTCTTGTAATTTTATTAATTTCTTCTTCTACAACATCAAGGTCTTCTTCTGTCGGAATATTATTGAAAGTGCAGTATGCATATGTAACCTGATCATAATTTCCATCTGCTTTGCCTGCACTCTCTGTTCCGCTTACAGAGCCGGTATCGCTTCCGCCACCACATGCGGTTAATCCAAGTGTCATTGCTGCTACTAATAATGCTGCCAGAACTTTTTTGTTTTTCATTGAAAAACCCTCCTCTTTTTTTTGATAGTATTAATTTATCAAAATTTCTTTCTGCTTTCTTTTAAAAATGGGACATTAATTTTCAAAAAAAAGAGAACCTTTCAAAAGATTCTCTATTTTTTACGATATTGATTTGGCGTGATACCGGTATTTTTTTTAAACATTGTTGAAAAGTAAGTAAAATTATCAAATCCTACCTTTTCCGCCACATCGCTGACACGCTCACCGCGTTCTAACAAACGCTTTGCCTCTTCTATGCGGTATTCGGCGATTGTATCTTTCATTCTTACTCCCATCTGCTTTAAATATATTTTTGAAAGATATTCCGGTGCAAGATGGAACTGCTCTGCAATCTCATTTCTTCCGATATTCTCTTTATAATGCTCTTTAATATACTGATTGATTTTTTCACCTAACGTATATTGCTTCTGCACGTTTTCTTCATATTGGAAAGTACAGTCTAACAAAAAGCTGAGCCAGCGTATCATATCTAAAACAGACTGGGACGCTTTCTGTCCGAGCACACTTAGGTTTTCATCTGCAAATAAACCCGATGCCTGAATTTCCCTTTTTCCAAGATATATATATACCGCCTGCAATATCTCCTCTTTTGCCTGACGGAGTACATGTTCATTTAACTGTTTTCTGTAATCCCTATCGGTTAACTGTCCTTTCAGATAGCTCAAAATTTCCATCTTTTTTCTGTCTTCCAGAAAGGAAATCATTTTTTCCAGTTCTAAAACTGTCTGTGCTGTTTTTTCAATATTCGCACTTTCTTCCTCTCTGAAACATGCTCCATAATAACCGACATTTCCTTCAATAAGATTTAAGTCCCGGTGAAAGGTATCGTAAAACTCCTCCATTTTACATTCTCTACTGATACAAATTGTAATGTCCGCAGAAAACAGTTCCTTAAAATCTTTTCGAAGCTCCTCACACCTTTTCTCTACATTCCAGCCACCCGTCACTTTGCAGACCGTTACAAAAATATAGTATTCTTTGTAGTCCATGGACACAACAGCATCATTATCCGGCTTTCCGCATAGAATTTCAGAATGAACATTTTCCATAATAAAAAGCATGAGGTCAGGGTTCATTTTCTGTTTTTCTTTTTCCAGACCGGTTATTTTAGAAACAACAAGCTGATAGGAAGCTTCCTCATTTATACAGAGCTTTCTGTTTTGTATCTCATCTCTGATTTTGTCTTTTCTCCCTGCAATATGCCCGGTTAAAAGCTGGTTCCAGAATGTAATGGAAAGCTGGCGCTGATTTTGTTTTGCCCATTTTCCCAACTCACTGTTTTCCATTATCTGACGTTCTTCCCGGATTTTTCGGATAATTTTTCTTAATGCCGCCTCCATTACATTTACGTCGAATGGCTTTAACAGATATTCTGATGCATTGTATTTGATTGCATGCGTCGCATAATCAAAGCTTTCATGGCAGGTTAATAGTAAAAATTTGCCCGGCAATTCCTGTTCCCTGAACCACTCTAGCAAGTCAATGCCGGACCCTTGTGGCATTTCGATGTCGCTGATAATAATATCTATGTTGTTTTCTAACAGTATTCTTTTTGCATTGCTGATATTATAGGCTGTAAATACCTGCATTACTTCAAGCTTCTTCCAATCGATCGTATTTTGAATTACATCTACGGTCGCCATATCATCGTCTACAATTAATACCTGCATTTTTTCTCCTACTTTTTGTTCATCTTTTGTTATGAATTGCTTATCTCCCTGTTTTCCGCAAATTCCTGTACTGCCTTTTCAGGAACATAAAATGTATTTTTGCAGCCGTGCGGAACAATATTGTTTACAGTAAAAAGACCTTCTCTCTCATACATCAGCTCCATCATTCGCTTTACACTCTGCAAACCGACACGTTCTCCGGTCTTTGTCATCGTAAAGTTTTGTGCCTGGAATTTTTCTATAAATTCTTCCGGATATCCGGCTCCATCATCCTCTATCTCCAGTAAAAGCATTTCCTGTTCTTCTCTTTTAACTACACTCGCCTTAATCAAAATGGTAAGCACCTGGTCAATCGACACTGCATACTTATATTCATTCTCAATAATTGTATGAATAAGCATCTGTGGGATTTTCCATTCCTCTAGTTCTTTTGGCACATCAAAAAAGTAGAACACGCAGTTCGGGTACTTTAATTCCTGCATTTCAAAATAGTTTTCCACATGCCGGATTTCTTCTCCAAGCGTTACAGTATGTAACCCGGACCGGAACATATAGCGGATATTTTTGGACAGTGCTGCAATATACTGTTGTATTTCTTTATTCTTTGCCTGCTGACTGAGACTTGAAATAGTCGTCATTGCATTCAGAAAAAAGTGCGGCCTGATTTGTAGTCTTACGCATTTTAATTCCGTTTCCTGCAAATCAATCTGTTTCTCATAGCTTTGTATTTTTAGCCCGACAATTTCGTCCATCAGATGATTAAAGGTATCCTTTAATAATGTAAATTCCTGATTTTTGTATTCCTCTGTGATGCGAAGCGAATAATCGCCATTTCCCATTTTTTCCATGCTCTTTTGCATGTGGCTCATTGGAATAAGCATTTCTTTTCTGAGATAGTCAATCACAAGCACAGAAAACGCTGCCAAAATCAGAATTACTGACATCATTAATATCATATTGAGACGAATCTGTCCAATTACTTCCGAAATGCTGATATAGGCATAAACATTGATTTTTTTATCTGCAAGCCCATAACAGGTTCCCCGCATCTTATCCTGTACTGATTTCTCCCATTTATCACCGACACTGGCATTTTCCATTTTATTTCCGAAAATGCCCCAGATGGTTTTGTCTTCATCGGTAAGCAGAAGTGTCATTTTTTCAAAATCACTTTTGGAAGCATTCTCCATAAAATGACTGACAGACATAAAAATTCCAACCGCTTTTCCCTGCCATACATTCATCTTATAAATATACTTTGCCGAACCGATTTGTGCGATTTTCCACTCTGCCTTTGCGCGCCCTGATTTTGCGCCATTAATCGTAAACTGCCGCAATGCTTCCCTGTTATCTAACGTCATTGACAGATTTTCATAATCTAAACAGGATTCATATTGACTCTCTGCAACTACGACCGCATCGATATAATGGTCATATGCGGTTTGTTCTTCAATAAATTCCTTGACGTTTATGGACGCGTAATAACGGTCATTGGCATTGTTGCTCTGAAGCATGTCGTAATCAGTATTTTTATAAATAAGCCGCTCCAAAAGCATATCTGCATTTTCAATTTTATTGTCTAACTCTTTTCCGTAAATCTGCATCAGATTGTGCATATTCTGTTCCAGACTGTCGCTTGCCGTCCGGTAGGAAATCAAAAGGTAGCTTATAAATACTGCAAATAGTAAAACACACTGTACACTAATCAAAAAAACGGTTCTCTCAATTAATGATTTTTTCTTCATCGCATACTGTCTACTCCAACATCATTTTTATAATCTCTTTGTCGGTCTGATGCATTCCGACTTTTCCGATATAGCCTACACAGCTGATTGTCTCTCCTGCATCTTCCTTTAAAATACCGGTGTATGCCTCGTATTCTTTGCCCTGCATCGCAAGATAATGTGCCATCATAGAGGCATCAAGGCTTGAAGCAATCTTTGCTGCGCACGAAATTTTAGCACCGTCACAGATAATACCCGGAATATTGGCAAGCGTATTGTCAATGGTTGCCTTAATCTGCTCAATCGTTCCTCCGGATACATATGTAATTGCTGCTGCACTGGCGCAGGACGCGGAAACCGCACCGCAGAAAGCAGAAAGCTTTCCAATAAATTCCTTCTGGTAAATCGTAAGCAGACCAGAAAATGCCAGCGCACGATAAAGCTTTGCTGTCGGAATATCTTTTTCCCTCGCATACACGATAACCGGTACGCTGGATGCAATTCCCTGATTTCCGCTTCCTGAATTAATGATAACCGGCATATCACAGCCGCCCATACGGGCTTCCGATGCTGCCGCCGCATACGCTTTCATTCGTGTAACGACACCATCTGCATATGACTCACGGATAACATGTCCAATTCCAAGTCCGTAGTTCCCGGAAATGCCCTCGTATGCAATATCCATATTGCAACGTATCTGCCGCTCAAAAATCGGGCGGATAAGCTCCATGTCCACCTCATCTGCGAACTGCTTGATCGCCTCTAAGGTTAACTTGCTTCGGTCCGTCGTATAACCGGTTTTTGCAAGCTCTTCCGGTTTCTTAAAAATAACTTCCCCGTCTTTTGCAATAGAAACGATATTCGTATGTGTATGGCGCACTTCGACTTCTGTCGTATGTCCGTCACTCTCCATTAAAATAATAAAATGTAATGGAATTTCCGAGTCTAAATATTCTACACTACAACAGCCTGCTTCTAACAGCTCTTTTGTTCTTTTTCTGCCGGCATCGTTTACATGCTCTAATACTTCCATGCCGGCCGATACGTCCCCGGCAACTGCCCCTAAAATACAGGCTGTTTCAATTCCGGTTAAGCCGCCGGAATTTGGGATTGTCACACAACGGACATTTTTTATCATGTTTCCAGAGCATTTTGCTATGATTTTTTCCGGTTCTGCTCCTAATGCCTCTCTTCCCTTCGCTGCTGCAAAAGCAAGCGCAATCGGCTCGGTACAGCCCATTGCCGGAATAAGTTCTTCTTTTAATATTGCTAAAAATTCCTGCTGGATTTCTTTTTCTAATGCCATAATTTATGCGTTCTCCTTCTGTAATATTATCTGCCATGCATCTGACAGCCGTTCCATCTGAAAAGCAGCATTGGCAGGGCTTGTTGATGGCAGTTTTATAATCGGAAGTCCCGTTGCCGGATAAGTGTATTTCATATATAAATCATATGCCTTTGTTCCGTTGGCATAAATTTTTGTAACAGATGTATTATCTAAGATAACCGATAAATCTGCCGGAACAGCATTTCTGATGGAGCTGTCGGAGGAACCTGCAATATCACACTCTGCAATAACATCCCACAACGCAATATGATTTCGCAGAAGCAGCTCTTTTTTCTCTTCTATCGTATCTGGTATTTTCTCCTGATACAGACCGGCAATCAATTTCCAGAAACGATTCTTTGGATGCCCATAATAAAAGTTCTGCTCCCTTGATTTTACAGAAGGGAGCGTTCCTAAAATTAGTAATTCTGATTTTTCATCGTAGACCGGTTGAAACTCATGTTTTACATGCGTATATTTTAAATCTTCTTTTTTCAAAATATTTTTCCTTTATAGTTCCATAATATAGTAAGTGTTTTTTCCTGCCTCTTTTGCCCGATACATTGCCATGTCCACCGTTTCGTCCTACTTGACCTCTTAAATCATGCTGGAGTATTTTCGCAACGAACTGAATAACCGCATCTCCTAACTGATGTCCATAATTTGTATTATAATCACGGAAATCATCAATGTCTAAAAATCCAACCGTAATTTGTTCGCCATTTCCAAGCTGCCCCATTTCATCCTTTGTATTTACCGGAATACGCAGGGAATAGTCCTGCGTCCGTTTTATATCCGCAAAGGTCTGCATAATTTTTTCAATTGGGGAAAGCTCTTTTTCTGCTTTGTGTCCCCGGCAGTAATAATTGCACCGTTTCCATCCAAAAGGTAAAAGGTTCCTTCCGCCAGAGAGTCCATATTTAACCGCAGTTCATCAAAATAGGCGGTATCTAACTCCTCTGCAATATAGCCAATTAACCGTTCCCCATCAAATACACCGATATATGCCGGAACGACCTTTTTCAATCCGTCATCCGTCTCTCTCTCATAGGCATTACCGATGCTGAAATTTCCATCATGAAACCTTTCATCAATATGCTGCTTTTTATCTTCATCTTTTTTATCCTTTTTATGAATAGTCCACCATATACATTATAACACAAACAAAAGGCAAAAAGAAACTGCCGCATGAAAGTATCTTTTTCATACGGCCGCTTCTTTTATTCTGTCTTTTCAAATTCCAATATTACTTTAAATAAATCCCCGTCTACATAAAGCGAAAGCTTTGCCTTCATAAGCTCCATTAAGCTTGTTGCAATAGAAAGTCCTAAGCCATTTCCCTCTGTATTTCTGGAGCTGTCTCCCCGGACAAAACGCTCCATTAATTCATCACTTGAAATGTTTAACGGATATTTTGATGTATTGCGGAACGTGATTACCACTGTATCCTCTGTCTGCTCTAAATTAATGTAAACCCTCGTCTGCGGCTGTGCATATTTACAGATGTTGTTCATAAGATTGTCTATGACACGCCAGAAATGCCTTCCGTCCGCCATAATATAAATCGGCTCCTCCGGCTTACGGATAACAAGTTCTAATCCGCTTTTTTTCGTCTTTTCCTCAAATTCTCCAACGGTCTGCACCAGAAAAACCCCTGCTTCCAGTTTTTCCAAATTTACGGAAAGATTTCCGGTAGACGCTTTCGATGCCTCGATTAAATCCTCAATTAACTTTTTCAACCGCGCGGACTGCCGCTCTAATACCTTTAAGTATTCAAGTACATTCTCATTTTCAATGTCTTCTTTTTGCAGCAAATCCACATAGTTAATAATTGAGGTAAGCGGTGTTTTTATGTCGTGCGAGACATTTGTAATTAATTCTGTCTTAAACCGCTCACTTTTCATTTTTTCGTCTACTGCATTTAAGACACCCTCATTAATGCGGTTTAAGTTCTCACCATGGGTTTTTAATGCCGGAAGCATTTTTTCCGTTTCAATTTTATAGGAAAGGTCTCCGTCCGCAATTGCTTTGCCTCCGTCCCAAAGCTCCTTTATCTGGATAAGAACAATTGTTCCTCCGACTAAGATTACCGCCTTTTCTAACAGCCATACACACCCAATAGAACTGTAATCTACTCCAATCAGTGCAAAAATCAGCACCTCCAATAAATTTACGCCAAAAAAAAGAAGCAGTCCCTTCCATAATACAGAGATATTATCATTTACTTTATCATAACCGTGTTTTATGATATGGCATATCTTGTAAATAATGGTATTTTTCCACCATTTTCCTGCTTTTACACGTACCGTAAAGCTAAGCAGATAAAATACTGCCAGTAAAAAGGCTACTATTCCTCCACAAATCCAGCATACCGCAAAAAACAGGTTATCATACACGCTGTAAGACACGTAAGCCATGGCAATCATGCATACAACCTCCAGCACGTAGATGCCTGTGCTAAACAGGTCAAACGGTATTTTATCAAAAAAGGAAAGTGTAATTCCCTCTTTTCCCTTCCGGTGTCCTGCCGCCGCAAAAAGAAATACTGCACTGGCTGCTGCAAGCAATATACTGCATACAAGAATAACATACACACCGTATTTCATTCCCGCCGCGAGGTTTAATAAAAAATCTGCCTGCACGTATAAGTCATTTCCCCAGATTGATACGCCTTCTTTTTCCTCCAGCGGATTTTGCACAAATGATACGACAATATAATCCGTACCGACGGTTTCATCTTCCGGAAGTATCCAAAGAAAGCCGGATGCATCGTTTTTATAGATATTATTCTTTATCTTCTTTTTTTCTTCATCGTCCAAGGTCCGCAAGTATAAGTCAACCGTGGAAGTATTCTCATAAATATCGGTCAAAAAAACGGAAAAAACATTTTCCTCGTCTGTACTGCTATCCGTCAGCGGATATATCATTCTTGTCTGCCAGTTTTCCGTTGGAAATACCGTGTCGTCAAGTTCGTCAAAAGTCATCGCATCTTTGTCAATAATTTTCTGGACTACTTTTCTTTCCTCATCGGTTAACGGCTCCTGCGCTTCCATATAAATTGCAAGGTACGTTTTATCTGCCCATGTATCATCTTCCGTTTTCTCTGTCTTACAATAATTTTTCTGGTCTGTATTATATTCATACATTTCATCAATCATGTAAGAACTTCCGTTTGCCTCGCGGATAATCACATACACATTGTTGACTGGATAATACAGTCCGTCATCTGTTTCATAATAAAAAATTCCGGAACCGTTATCATAAACATATTGCATGATTTCTTTTTTCGTATAGATCTGTGTTGAGTTCTGGATATAACATGGCCGAAACAGGCTTTCATCTATTGAATAACTCGTCTCATTATTGATATTTGCCGCAAAAAGATGTAAATCCTTTAAATCCACGTCGTCCGTGAAATTTCTCGTCACATAACTGCTGTCATCATTCAAATCCAGATTTTCCAGTTCGCCTGCATCTGCCGCCTTAACAATTCCGTATTTAAAATTTTTTTCCGCAAAAAAAGTGTCCGCTTCCTCACTGCCAAGATAGTAAAGTGCCCATATGGAATACCGGTCACTTAGCACATTAAAATATTGTTCCCGGATTTCCTTTTCACTTCTTGTATAATATCCTAGTTCTCCGATAGTATATGCGGAAATTGCACTTAAAATAAGTGCAGGCACCGAAACTGTAAGCACTATCCACGCGGCTATTTTCGCTGCTATGGAGTCTCTCCATTTTTTCATATTCATTCCTGCTTTCTTCTTCCCTTTTTACTGCTCCATTTTATATCCCCGTCCCCATACCACTTTTAAATGGCGCGGCTCCGCCGGGTTGTATTCTACTTTCTCTCTCAAATGCCGGATATGCACCGCCACCGTATTTTCATTGCGGAACGGATTGTCGTTCCACACCTGCTCATATATCTCATTCGGGGAAAACACCTGTCCCGGATGCTGCATTAAAAGCTTTAAAATATCATATTCTGTCCTTGTGAGCGCAACTTTCTCCCCGTCGAGTGTCACTTCCTTTGTCACATCATTTAATTCAATTCCGCCGATTACGATTGTGTCTTTTTTCACTGTCCCGCCACCTAGCTTCATGTAACGCCTCAGCTGGGATTTTACCCTCGCCTGAAGTTCAACAGTATTAAACGGTTTTGTCACATAATCATCCGCACCCACGGTAAGCCCTAACACCTTATCGGTATCCTCACTTTTTGCGGTAAGTAAGATAACCGGCACATTACTGATTTCCCTAATCTTCATCATCGCTGTAATTCCGTCCATCTCCGGCATCATAATGTCCATTAACACCAAATGAATGTCCTCTTTTTTTAACACCTCCAATGCTTCTTTTCCGTTATATGACTCGAAAACCTGATAGCCGTCTGCCGTCAGATATATTTTTAATGCCGAGACAATATCCTTCTCGTCATCACATACCAGTATATTGTACATTTTCATTCTCCTTTAACAAAAGCCTTTGCATTTCTCCTCATGCATTTATTGTACTGGATTTTTTATGAAGTTCCAATGAGGTAAAACATTAAGATTTGATGAAGATAATCAGGATGTCATTTTCTGTTACTGTCATTTTTTCCAATTTTCTCCTATTGTTCATTTGTTACAGACTTGTTACAATATGTTTGTCCTTAAGAAATATGTTTGTAACATTTGAGCATGAATTTCCAATTTCAAAATGAAATTGAATACCGGTTTGGAATTTTCTTCTGGACACAAAAATAAAAATAAGGAGGTCGTCACTATGTGTTTTACAACTAATTGCGCTGAATTATTTAACTTAATTTGTAAATACTTCAATTTCGGTTGCTAATATTTAAGTTCTTAAAGAAAGAAACGCCAGACCTGGCAATTATGCCGGGGGTGGCGTTTCTTTGTTATATTCTTATAAATCTCTGGTTTCTACTGTTCGGTTTATCCGGTAAAATCGATGCTGCATAGGAAATATTTTCACCACTTTTTTGCCGATACCGGAAGCATTAAATTTTTTATTCCACCTCACGGAGCCGCTCCACAATACTCTGCCGGTTTCCTGTGCTGTAAAGCACCGTCGGAATAAGAAAGCCAAGCAGTGCAAATACCGGAACCATTGCAAGCACTGGAAGAATAGTAAAATGATATGTGCAGAACCAGAACATATCACTCATCATATCCCCAAGCAACGGTTCTCCCACCAGCGAAAGGAAAAATGCAAACACAACAGAGCCAGCTGCATAGAACATTCCCTCCCACACAAGCATTGCCTTTAACTGCCGGTTTGTCATTCCCACCGACTGCAGCACGGCAAATTCTCTTTTTCTTGAAATAATTCCCGTCATAATGGCATTAAAGAAGTTCAAAATTCCGACCATTCCAATCACTGCGCACAACACACCGCCGAGCAGGAAAAACATATTCTGGAATTGCTTAAACTCGCTTCGGACAGATGCTTTGCTCTCATACATCAGTGTCGATGCCGCACCGGCAGTCAGGTTCGAAAGATAACTTTCCGCCTGCATCTCTGCATTAGTATCCGGGGTATCAAACAGGTAATACTTTGGAACCACCTCGGTTCCACTATCCTCTTTTAACCGCCCGACCGGAAGGACAGTATCATATCCCATTCCATAGTAACGGAATGACATGGAATATGGCACAGTCACAAGCGCACACACAGTATATTCCACTTCATGCGGCTCTTCTTCATGATATTCGAGATATTCCTCATTCTGGAGGTATTCCTGCCGTGTATTAAAATTCGCGCGCTCCCTGGTACGGCTGTCAATATAATACGCCTTCTGGTACGTTACCGTAATCATATCGCCCACTTTCGGACAACGCTCCACATGCTCTAAATTTCCATAATCATCTGTGTGGACTGCAACTGCAATCGCATGAGTGCTGTCATCAAACAGAGCATCCAGCTCTCCGTCTACAACTGTAAGTTTTTCAAAAAGTGCATCGTCAAAACCCTCTAAGTTAGTTGGAACCGAAATAAGATTTCCCCTCCGGTCATACGCATTTATTTCCTGCTGTGCATCCTCCTCACTGGCATACGCTCTTAACTCATCCAGATAGATATCTTTATCCATCCATGCCATTGGTGTCATATCCGCCACATCATATCCACTGCCACAGACTGTTTCGCTGGTATTTTGTGCAATCTCTGCAATGGTATCCTGCGGGATATATTCATCTGCCGTATTATAACGGAAATAATCGGTGCTGCTGACAATAAAATCTGCACAAGTAGACCTTGACACATATTTTTCCATATCAAATCCGCCGACAAACGAACAGAGCACATTCAAAAGAGTGACCGATAATGCCAGTGAAAGTACAACAAGAACCGTCTTTTTCTTATTCCGTCCCAGATTTGCAAATGCCATCTGATGCACCTTCGCCCCTCGGAAGCTGCGGCGTTTTTTCTTTGTTTTTGCCTGTTCCGTATATTTTGCTGCCTCCACCGGAGACACCTTTGCCGCCATTTTTCCCGGCTTTCTGCACGAAAGGAAAACTGTCATCACCGCAAAGATTGCAGAACCCGCAAAAATGAACGGGGAACTGCTGATGGTCGTTGCGCTTCCTACGATTGTACTACTCTTTAATACAACCGGCGTCAGTAAAACTCCAATTCCATATCCAAACAGAAGTCCCACCGGCACACCGATGACACAGAGTGCAATCGCCTGCTGTCTTATGATACGCTTTAGCTGTCCTGGTGTTGTTCCGATTGTTTTTAACAATCCGTAAAAGCGGATATCTCCCGACACAGAAATCTGAAAAATATTATAAATAATCAGATATCCGGTAAAAATAATTAAAACCAGAAATGCCGCAATCGCTGCCACAAGCTCCAAATCCATGCCAGAGCCTGCCTGCGATGCCGTAATTCCCCAGTTGACACCGATACGCGCGCTGTTTTCTTCGTCTCTTGTCGTCCAGTCGTAGCCGAGGTCAGTGTCTACCTGCTGCATCTGCTCCTCAATATTTACTTTTGAAGGCATCATTACATTTAAGTCAATGCGAAACGCTGATTTTCCCTCGGCGGTCCAGTCTTTTTCCACTGCCTTTACATAATCCTTTGATACATTTATATAGTGGGCGGGCATTAAATCATCAAATTCCCAGAATCCTACCAGTATAAATGTATCTGTTCTCGCCATTCCTGTTTCTGTTCCGTCACCCACCTCATAGGAAAGTGTCACCTCTGCCCCAAGCTCCGGTGTTATGCCAAGCAGCTCTAACGCAGTCGTATCCATCGCAATCTCATCGGATTTTTCCGGCTCCCTTCCGGTGGTCGGCGTCGCATAACTCCATTTTGTACAGTTTTTATCCATGTAGCTTACCTCTGCCGGAACTTTTCCAAAAACACCGCTGCTTAAAAAGCCACAGACAATCCGCTGCCCGGTTTGTTTCACACCCGGATGTGCGGAAATTTTTTCCACCTGCTCTTCGGTCAAATCCTTAAACGTTCCGTCACCGTAACCACCCATCTGTCTGAAATTGTACGTTTCATAGCTTGCATTTAATGACAGTAAAATAGTAAATAACGTCGTAAATAATATCGTAGTCAATGCGATTGCAAAGACCGCAATGAGATTTCTTTTTCTTAAAGCCCACAGGGATTTCATGCTCAACCTGCAGATACATTTCCGATTTTTTACTTTCATGCTTTCTGTTCTCCTGTTTTCTTTTCACCCGTCACATGATATGTCCGTCCTCAATCCGGATTATCCTGTCTGCCATCTGTGCAATTTCTTCATTATGTGTAATCATTACAATTGTCTGTGAAAACCGCTGGCCTGTGACCTTTAAAAGACTGAGTACATCCTGACTGGTCTTGCTGTCTAAATTTCCAGTCGGCTCATCTGCTAAAATGATTGCAGGTCCCGCCGCAAGCGCCCTCGCAATTGCCACCCTCTGCTGCTGTCCGCCGGAGAGCTGTCCCGGCAGGGCATCTAATCTCTGTTGTAACCCAAGTGTCTCCGTAATCTTTGCAATAAATTTTTTATCTATTTTTCCACCGTCTAATTCAATTGGAAGTACGATATTTTCATATACATTTAAAACCGGAACAAGGTTATACGCCTGAAACACAAAACCAATTTTTCTTCGCCGGAAAATCGTAAGAGCTTCGTCCTTTAAGGAAAAAATATCCTTTCCATCTACAAATACTTTTCCGTCTGTCGGACGGTCCAGCCCGCCTAACATATGCAACAGTGTGGATTTTCCGCTTCCGCTCGTTCCGACAATTGCCACAAATTCCCCTTTTTCCACGGTCAGGTTCACACCGTCTAACGCGTGTACGGCATTGTCTCCCGCACCATATATTTTCTTTAAATCACATGCTTTTAAAATCTCCATAAGTCCTCCTGCTCATATTGATAAAAAAATCTGTATGTAACATTTCCTTTGCTACATGCAGATTATTACATAAACTTCTTTCCACATTCTTTCCATTTCAAAAAAAAATCTTACAGTATTGAAAGATTTCCTAAAACCTATTTTGGCAGAAAGACAGAAAATGTGCTTCCCTGTCCGTACACGGAGGACACTTTCATATATCCGCCCTGCCCCACCAATATCTCACGCGCGAGATAAAGACCGATGCCGACCCCCGCCTCATCACTTACTGCCTGCGAACGGTAAAACCTGGAAAAAATCTTCGTTACTTCCTCCTCTTTTATCCCAATTCCGGTATCTGTAATATCAATCCTCGCAAACATTTCATAAGAAACTACGGAAATCGTAATGCTTCCGCTTTCGGTATATTTCACCGCATTGTCAATCAGATTGCACACTGCTTCTAACGTCCATTTTGCATCAAAACACGCTTCTACATCCGAATTATGTAAACCAATTACAATCCCTTTTTCTTCTGCTGCCGGAAAAAATTCATTTACCGCTGCCTCTAACATTGGCTGTACTTTTTGTTTCTGCGGCAAAAACTGAAAAATCCCATTTTCGAGCCGGGAAAGCTTTACTAAAGACTCTATGAGAAACTTCAGCTTTTCTGCCTGCGTATGTACTGCTTCGACGTTTTCTGCTGCCGTCTCCGGCAAATCCTCCTCCCGCAGTAAATCACTGTATAAAATGAGATTTGCAATCGGTGTTTTCGTCTGGTGCGAAATGTCTGCAATCAGTTCTTTTATCTTATTTTTCTCTGCAGCAACATTCTGCGCCGACACCGCCGATGCATGAAAATAATGGGCAAACTTTGTTTCTAACGCAGACAGTCTTGTCTCGTCAAAGGTTTCCTCCGAAAAATTTCCATTCATTGCCACTGTTAACATTTCCTCTAACGTATCCATTGTCTTTTTTGTCTGCCGGTAATTAAATCCGATACAGATGCACGTTATCCCGATACAAATTGCCGCAACAATTATTAACTGCATTTTTTCTCCTTTAACTGCGCATTTCTTTTTCCCACCGGTAGCCAATTCCGTACACGGTTTTTATCGTTTCCTTCGCATCAAGCTTATCGCGAAGCCTTTTGATTGAAACCGAGAGTGCATTCTCATCCACATACTCTGCAC
>CAKRCJ010000002.1 GCA_934307185.1 uncultured Roseburia sp. | reverse complement strand
GTTGTAATCGGTTTTACCGGGTGGAAACTGAACGTTGTCATATCCGACAAAGTTCCTACTTTTTTCCCTTTATATACAGAACCAAGTGCATGTGCGCCATCCTCAATGACAATCAAATCATGTTCTTTTGCTATTTTATGAATCTCGTCCATATCGCAAGGCTGTCCTGCAAGATGAACTGCAATGATTGCTTTCGTCTTATTGGTAATTTTTCTGCGGATATCTTCCGGGTCTATATTATAGGTTTTTGGATTGACATCAGCAAATACCGGCGTCCCGCCACAATATAAAACACAGTTTGCTGAAGCTGCAAACGTTAACGGGGTTGTAATTACTTCATCCCTCGGCTTAATCCCTGCTGCAAAACACGCCGCATGAAGTGCCGATGTTCCGTTTGAAATTGCCACTGCATATTTCGCCCCGACATAATCTGCAACCATTTTTTCAAATTCCGCAATCTTTGGACCTGTTGTAAGGTAATCCGATCTTAAAACATCTACAACTGCCTGTATATCATCCTCTTCAATTGTCTGTCTTCCGTATGGTATCATTATTTTTCCTCCTATGTTCAAAATATAAGCAACCTTTTTACATCTATATCCATTTGTTTCTGATATGATTTACAATCTATATTTATTATAATTTATCATCACAAGAAATCAATCATGACATTGCAATATCCATCTGTCTACGCTATTATATTATCATCAATTTTTTAGAGGTAAATATCATTGTCAAAAAAAGTAAGTGTTATTATTCCATGCTTCAATGCAACAAAATGGCTTCCAAAATGTTTCTTATCCCTAGTACAACAAACAATAGGAATAGAAAATATAGAATTAATTTTCGTAGATGATGCTTCTACGGATAACGGTGAAACCTGGAATATGCTTCAAGAATTTGAATGTGCCTACCCAGAAAGTATCCTCATACTAAAGCTAGAAGAAAATATGAGACAGGGAGGTGCCAGAAATATAGCTTTACAATACGCAACTGGAGAATACATAGCATTTGTCGATTCCGACGATTTTGTCACATCCGATTTCCTTCAAGTAGTATATAAAGCAGCCCATGAATATAATGCCGATTTTGTTCAGTTTGAATATTGTTATTACACTGAAAATTTAGGAGCTGTTTCTTCCAATCGTACCATCTCGCCCGAAGTCATAAATATTACTTCATCCATTGAACGTAAACAATTATTAGTTTCTGAAAAAATTACTTATGGCTGTTGGAACAAATTATACCGGCGCAGCTTAATTGAGCTTGCAAATGTTTCTTATGCAGAACATACAATCTATGAAGAACCTTTGTTTGTATATCCGCTTCTATTTTACGCAAACAAAATAATTATACTGGATAATGTACTTTATTTTTACAGACAAAACAATACAGGTACAATGCGACATGATATGGAACAGGAGAACACTTTAAAAATGCATGCAAATGTTCAACTTGCTGTTTGGAACTTTATGAAAAGAACTCCCTTTTTCCATGAATACTATGAAGAAATCAAATTATATTTTCTTCATACATATCTTTATGAAACAATATATTTTGGCAAACTTCGTAATTTTAAAATACCGCTTTCTTTTTTCAAGCAATTAGAGGCTACTGTACTAAAAGAAGTTTCTGATTATAATATTTCAATCTACGGTGATTTAATTCCGATGCAAATGAAATTATATAAAAAGCTTGGACATGACATAGATAAATTTTGGTTAGATAATTACATTGAGCAATTATAATTGCTCAATGTAATTATTTTTGACAATACGCAATCGGTATCGACTTATCTTTTAGCAGTTTTTCAACTTTCTCACATTTTTTATAATAATCTGTCTGTCCATTTCTATTATATATATCACCTATTTTTTTTATCACATTGCTTTTGTCAACCACTGCCCTTGATATAATTTCCATTAATGCATCGTATGAAATCCCATTTGCCTGTATTGCAGAAACCAACTCAAAATACGTATCTTCCTCCATGTTTAATTCCATACGTCTTAAAAAGAAACGAACCGCCGTGTATTTTGTATACATGCCTTCGTAATTCTTACAATTACTAAAAAAATTATTTGTTCTTTCCTTTTCATATATATTTTTCCAAATTTTTAGCATTTCCAAAGAACTGTTTTTTCTTCCCGCTTTCTCATAAGAATCTATAATTGGAATAACCTGCTCCCAATTTTTATCTTCAATCATTTTTTTTACCTGCTCTGCAAGAAGTTCACTCAATTCATTCCACTCTCTGTCATATGTAAATTCAAACCCGTTGTCTGCATATAAATACTGTGGATACTCTTTTTTACATTTTTTTCGTTCTTCATCATAATAAGTCAGCTTCGCAAACCCGCTATCATGAATCACCCAGGGTGTTTTCTGATGGGGAACTAAAACCTGGTATCCAGCTTTGCGCATCTCAAATGATTGTGATACATCGTAAAAATCAAAATGTGTAAATAAATCTTCTCTCCATGTAATATCATATTGTGTTGCCATCAAAAGTCCATCTACTGCTTCCACAATCACATCTTTCTTTGGCATATTCTGCTGTCCTTCCAGATAATATGCCATATCCGGATCCCTGCAATCCACCATTCCGATATCCCATGCACGATAAATCACTCCCGTTTCAGGCATACATGTTCCACCTATCATTCCTATCATTCCGACTTTCAAATTCTGTTTAAAAATTTTAATTATATTTTCAATAAATTGTACATTTCGTATCATTACATCCTGATGCATATAAACTTTATATTTAGCATCGCTATTATTCATGCCTGCATTATATGCAGCACACATAGAATCAGCTTCACGAATTGCAATAATATCTATATCATATCCAGCTGGTACAGAAAGCCTGTGAATATAAAAACAACATTCTTCAAAATACTGTTCATTATTTACTGCAATTATAAAAGCAATCTTTTTATCATTCATTTGTTTTTACTTATTTCCCTTTTTCCAATATATTTTTATATTTCAACTTCTAACATAATACATCAGCTATTCTTTCCGTTCCATGTCCATCAATTAGTTTTCCCATACAATCTGCATATTTTTTTCTTTCTTCTTCATTCTTTATAAATATTAACAATTGCTTAACTATCTTACTTTCTATATCTTCAATTTTCCGCGCATCTCCGACATATTTTACTGCACCAATTTTCCCCATATCATTTGCAAACTTTACCTGATTATCTGCAAAAGAAAAACAGACTGTTGGTATTTTGCATGCACATAACTCTAACAATGTTGTTCCGCCAGCCGATACCGCCACCTCACATAATCTCATATAATCACTCATGTTTGTTATATTTTTATGTAAAATAATGTTCGTATATTTCTCCGCTAATTGTTCTAATTCCGTTTCGTACTGATTCATACTCCCAACAATAATATGTATTTTATAGCTTTTTATCTGCATACTGTTTTGACACAATGCCGCAACTTTTCCTGCAACATTATAAAAATCTGTCCCCCCTGTAGTTATAAGAATACTCTTTTCTCGGATAACTTTCTCTTTTTTATAATGAAACTCAGGTCTGAGAGGGGCATATTTCATATTATTTAACAATTCAGTATGTGTATTTCTATACATTTCTTCATAGCTATCATTTTTAAACGGACTTATATAATGAATTACAACTGAAACATCATATACTTCTCTCTTCAAATCATCAATATAACATACAGGCTGAATTTCCTCCAATGCTGCCAAATATCCCGCTGTCGCCTGATATGAGTCCACTACTAAATAATTTAACTTATAATTTTCTAATATTTTTTGAAACTCAGAAATTTCATTGTCCAGATTTTTCCAGTCACTATTTAATATATAATATTGAAATCCTGCTTTCCTTAACCGCTCTGTCTCTTTGTCTTCAGCCATAAAAAAAATACATTGCTGCCCGCGTTTTTTACACTCTAAAGCAATGCTGATGCAACGCATTAAATGTCCTGTTGCGATTACTTCATTCGCATCCACACGAAACCCTATCATCATTCTTCCTTCTATAAAATTTTTTATTCACTTATTTCATTTATGGAAATCGGCTCGCCAAAATGATATTCCTGCTTCGCTGTTTTCTTTAATAATTCGTAATAATATTTCGGTTTAATTCCAATTGCCGGTCGGATGCTTCTAACATTTTCCTCTGTAAAAGCTTCTCCTTTCGCAATTGGTTTCACAGCCACAAGAGAACGACGGTAAATCAAACTATTCTTTTCATGCTCCGTCAATTCATAAGTTGGTTTTCCTTTTATAATATAAGCATTTCTAACATCTTTGACCATCTGTGCAAACTCACTTAATTCCATAGAAAAACCTGCATCCGGATTATCTATTTGCCTGCTCAGGCATACATGCTTCTCAATAATCTGTGCGCCCAATGACACAGCTACTACATCTGCCAAAGACCCCAATGAATGATCCGATAATCCTACTGGTACACCAAACCGCTTTTTCATATCGGGTATAACCGAAACATTCATATCCTCATATTGTGCCGGATACTGACTACAACATTTTAATAACGCAACATTATAATTTTTCTGTCTGTGACATGCATCTAATGCCTCTTTTATCTCCTGTTCACTTCCCATTCCACAGGACATAATAATTGGCTTTCCCTTACTGGCGACGTATTCTATCAATGGAATATCTACCAATTCAAAAGACGCTATCTTATAAAATTCAACTCCAAGTTCTTCCAAAAAATCTACTGCTGTTTTGTCAAAAGGAGTAGATAAAAAATCTACTCCAACCTCCTCACATTTGTCCTTCAAGGCTTGCTGCCATTCCCATGGTGTATATGCCTGTTTGTACAATTGATAATAATTATATCCATCCCACAGACCGCCATGAAGCCTATAAGCATCATCAGCACAGTCGATTGTCAGTGTGTCCGCTGTGTACGTCTGGATCTTTACACAATCTGCACCTGCTTTTGCTGCTTCTTCAATAATTTTAAATGCATTTTCTATTTTCCCTGCATGATTTGCAGACATCTCTGCAATTACATACACACCATTTTGTATTTTTTCCCTAAACTGTATCATTCTATAAAATTCCTTTATTTTTTTCACACATTATCTTGTACTTTATTTCTGCAAGCTCCCAGTCCGTTTCATTATCTATGTCCTGAACCTCTAATTCAGAAACAATGATTGGCATAATATTTTCCCACACCATTCCTTTATTTTTCAAATAATCTTTCGTCTGATATACATAAAACTGTCCCGCATCATGATATTGCTTTTCTAAATCCTGTGATCTTGCTGTAGCATATTGTGGGAATTTAAAATGAATCCGTTCATTTTCATCCACCACGTAACATCTTTGTGGTGGATATGAAAATTGCACCACCGGCATAACCGCTACCGGATTTTTTCTTTCCATAATTTCCATGGCACGTATCAACTTATCTTCCGTGACAAACGGTGCCGTTGGATAAATGCAGCAAGTATATTCAAATTCTCTTTCCCGCTGCTTATAGCCATCAAGCACTTCCATCAAAACATCTGCAGTTGTTGCATAATCATCCGATGTTTTTTTACTCCTAAGAAACGGAACATTCGCTCCATAATTTCTTGATATCTCCGCAATCTCCTCACTATCAGTTGATACCATGATTTCTGAAAACCTGCCACTCTTTTTCGCAGCTTCAATTGAATATGCAATAATTGGCTTTCCGCAAAATTCTTTAATATTTTTACGAGGAATCCGCTTACTACCTCCCCGTGCTGTAATGATTGCAATCGCTTTTTCCATAGCTATACACCCTCACTGAAAATTTTATGCTTATTATTCATCTATAAACAAAACTCTTTCTTCTCTAACCTTTAACGGCCTGTTTAATAACCAGGTCCGAAATAATCGTTCTGACAAAAAACCAAATACACGTTTCTGATAATCATCATAGTTTTCAATATTAATTCTTTTTTCTACTTCAAATAAAATATCAAACAACCAGCTACAATATTCGTCATAAAGTGTTTTGGATGTAATTACCATGTTTCCTAACGACATAAAATTTCTTTCTAAGCTCCATTTGAATGCAGCATAATCTTTCGGATATTTCTGTAATAACACCTCACCACAAATATTTAAATCTTTTATCTTATGCCTGTTTTCATAGTGTTTATATACATTTTCATACATCGTCATTCCACTATCCGGTACAATAATGTCATATGTCTTTAAACATTCTTCCACATACTCAATAGTAAGTAATTCATCCTGTACAAAGTACCTTCTATAATGGCAAATTCCAACATTATCACATTGAATATTTTTCCATATCCAATACATCCCTGTCAATTCACAATATGTCTTATTCTTTGCAGAAATCTGTATACCTGTATCATCTTTCTGATATCCCAAATCTTCATTTAATGTGCTTCCAACCTGCAATGGGATATATCCATTTTTATCTGGCACCTGGAATTTTTTATGCGCCATAATATACATTCTTGTATCCACGCTCTAATTTCCTCTCAATTCCATTGTTGGTATCCATGCATATGTCCGCTCTCCAGTCGACACAGGATAATAGCCTGTAATCATACCTTTTTTCACCTGCATATCCGCCATTCTCTGTTCTGTCATGATTGCAGCTGCATTATCCAATGAATACTTCCACATTTTCTGCATAAATTCTTCTTCATAGTTTTCTATGCCAAGTAACACTGCTATATCAAAATTTATACTTTTATTTTTATCTACAATCTCATTTATAAATAATTTTTGAGGAAATATCATATCATAAATTCTGTCATAAACAGCCAGTTGCACATCGGGAAACAAATCAATTCCGCAAAGCTGTACTCTGGCATCAATCTCACACCCCATAGCTTGTCTGGATACAGCACCTATTCTTTTTAAGAACATCCCTATATCTAATACACTTAATGCCCCACTTTTTTTTATCATTTCAAAGTAAAAATAAATCAAATCTTTATCTGTTATAGCATCATCCATATTTTCCCTCTATTTTCCATGTTATTTATATCCATTGCGCACCCATTTCACTGCCCGTTCATAGTCATTTATCGTGTCAACTTCCCGTGTTCTAATTTCCATAAATGGTAATGGCAAATACGGTTCTATTAATTGAAACACATGCCCTTGTCCATTTTTCACTTTGGCACTTTTTATTTGTGTGATTCCATTCCATTCATAATTACCTACATTCTTTGAAAATGCACTCACAAATTCTTTCTCACCATCTTTATAAGTCTGAAGCATCCATGGATCATCGGTATCTGGAACTCCACCACTCACAAATTCATGTTCACATTCCAATATCTTCTTCATGTCATCCGGGTGTATTAATAAATCGCCATCTAAAGACAAAATATATTCATTTGCATATTGAGCAGCTAACGTTACACTTGCCCCTGTGCCGGTTTGTCTATAATTATGATTAAATACAAATACAATATCTTTACGATACATTCTAACTGCCTCTATTACTTTTTCCGCCTGATATCCAACTACTATCCGAATATCTTTCTCATCTTTCAGTTTTTCTAAATGATACATAATAAGTGGTTTGCCTTCTACTTCGACCAATGCTTTCGTGGTTCCAAGACCTAAGCGATTTCCCATGCCTGCACAACTAATAATTACTGTCCTCGAAACTGGCATTTTTCTCCCCCTTTATAAAAGTCTTTCTAAAAATTCAACTAATTTTTCTTCTTCATAGATTGCATGCGTGGCACATGCAAGCACTGCAGGTGCAATTTCCCGCACTCCACCATATCCAATACCGATTTCTGCTGCTTCTATCATTTCTGCATCATTATTTCCATCACCAATAGCAACAAATGGCAATACCATTTGACTAATAACTGCATTTTTATCCACAATATTAAACACATCTTCAATACAATCATTTTTCACAATTGCTTTAGAGCAAAAGGTATTCCTCTCCATTCCTATTTTTTTTATTAATCCATCAATCCATACATCTAAATTTCCTGTTACAATATAGCATCTCTCTCGATTGTTTTGTATAAACTCCACCAAATAATTGTTTAATTGAATTTTACTTACCATATCACTTACTTCACTTACCGGAATATCTTTCAACAACTCCACTCTTTGCAAAAAACTCTGCTTAAACGGTATCTCGCCACTCATTGTACTCTCTGTAAGTTCAGTCATTTTTTTATATATTCCTAATTTCTTTGAAATAGTTGGCAATATTTCCTGTTTTGTTATCGTAGAATCCAGATCGAATAGAAAAATATATCTGCTCATTTTCTCTATTACCTTTCTAAAATGTAGTAATACTGAGTTGTTTCTTTTCTGTTATTAAGTGCTGCATCATCAAATAAAAAACCCTGTTCTTTTATCTCAAATCCTCTGCTTATGAATATATTATTTATACTTTCCAACAATTCTTCTCTTGTTCTATAGATAGCATTATAATTATCGTTCAACTCTTCTGAAAAAAAATCTTTCAAAGTAAGCCGATCCTCTATAGCAATAGGTTCCCTAATACAAATAATTGTCTTTTCCTCACATTTTCTTTGTATTTGTTCTAATGTACTTATCATATCCACATCATTTAAATACATTAAAATACCAACAATCAAAATTCTATTATATAAATCTTTACCATTTTTTTCTAATACTTGAGCGATTTCATTGGAACTACATACATAATAAGAAAATTTACTTTTATGATTTCTTTTATTTGCAATATCTATTAATTCTTCACTGAAATCCAAACCACAGTATTCTGTAATATCATCTGTCAGCGCATCTGCCCATCTTCCTATTCCACACGCAACATCCAATACTTTCGATTTTTTTTCTATATGTAATTTAGGCAACAACTTTTCAATTTCTTTTTTGTTTCGCTGTTTCACTATCTCAGCATTATTATCCTGATACATTGTAACTGAGTAAGGATTACTTTCCTGAAATTTTTCTGCTCTTTTTTTAAAAAAAAGTTTTGTTTCGCTGTAATCAATATTTTCTACTTTATCTTTTATTCTCATTATCTATTCCAATCGTTTTCTACTTTTCCATTTTTCTTTTCTAATCACGGTTTACCGTGACAACAGCTTTTTAATATTAGAAATACTCGTTTCCATATCTCCTCCACGAAATGCCGCACTTTCTATTAACTGTTTTTCATCAAATATTAATTCTGTAAACATATGTTCTAAAATTTGGAATTCCCCATAAACACTTGTTATCTCATATTTATCCAATAAAACCTGCATTGAACAAAACTTTTCAAAATCAGGATATGCATAATAAAATTGCGCTATTGCCCTGCATAAAACAAACTTTGCCGGCACATCTTCTAAAATCCATTCCTGATCAAACCAGCATATACTTCCAGCTTCGTAAAATGCATTTCTTAATGTCATATCTAAATATGCCACACGAAGAATCGGTCCATATGCATATTCATCTTCTGCTATATCTGCCCCTAAACTGTACAAGATATTATTCTGCCACTCAGCATATTCCGATGAATTTAATATTTCCTCATATAAAATATCAAATACTTCAAATACTCTTTCAATATTATTATCGCCCCATGCTTCCAATACTTTATCTTCCAGCAATGGTTTTTTCACAAAATCAGAGACAATTTTTCCCGTATCATCCCATTTACTTTCCAAAACATCTCTTCCATATCGCTTTAATGCCTGTTCATTTTTTGTTATCTGCTTTAAATGTACTTCTCTGCACAAATTTGTTAATGCTATTTTTTCAACAACTTTATTATCAACAAATCTGGTTGCTATACGATACTTTTCCTGTCGTTCACTTCCCATAGTTGCAAAAGTGATTTTTCCAATATCTTCACTGTCTGAACACTCTACCAGAAATGAATTTGCAAAAAATTCAAACACTCCATTATCTATAATGTCTTTATACAATTCCATTTCATCTGCAATTAGTGTAGACTTATCTGGGACATAATAACACTGTAAATTCTGCATATTTTCATTCTGAGGCAAATAATCCTGCGAATATACAACTGTTGGAAGCTTATAGTCAGGAAGTGGATAGTAAAAGTACGTATTTTTAAATCCACTCTCTTTTATTATCTTATCCAGCGTTTTTTTCGAAAAAGTTCTTACTCCACGCTTTGTAAACTTATACTGATTCATTCCATCAAAAGGAAGTCCTGTATGATCCTCTAACGCTCCACACCAATATTTGAGTCCATACTGATTTTCAATTGCAATCAGTAGCTTTCCATCCGGCTTTAATAACTGCTTTATCTTAATTAAAAAATCTTTATACGGATTATCTGAATCGGTATAACATCCCTGATATTCAAACACACCTATTAATGTAATATAATCAAATTTTTTATCAAATTGAATATCGTTCAAATTACCTACAATAATTTCTAAATTTTCCTTTTCCCTGCAACGTAGCAATGTTGCTGTTGCCCTTCTTTTTGACAATTCTACCGCTGTGACCGTTTTGCAATTGTCGCACAATACACTTGTTACAGCTCCCATACCGCATCCAATTTCCAAAACATCACTATCCTTTTTAAAATCATACCAATTTAAAATATTCTTTCGCAAATGTATTAAATGATAATATGTAGGCCAGCTAAAATTATTATAAATAGCATCTGTATAATGTTCCGGCTCGTTTTCTGCAATTAATTGAATTATTTTATTCTCAACATCTCCATCTGAATACAAATCTACATCGTTATACCATTTTAAATTAAATTCAGGCTTTGGATTTAATTTTTTTATCAGTTCATCGTACATTTTATCCTATCTCCTTTATTTTATCTTTTGAAACATTCGCTGCAATCTGTCCTCAAAAGTAAAATCCCTGCTTACCCGTTGATATCCTGCGTCTGCTATCTTTTCACGCACCGAATCATGTTCTAAATAGTATCTGGTTTTCTCGTACAAGTCCTCTAGATTGTCATACACCACACACTCCTCATCTATCTTAAAATACTCTGCAATTTCCTCCTGATAGTTTGTTATCACAAAGCCGTCACAACCCATAATATCAATCACTCTAAGAGGTATCCCTGTTCGAATCGTTTTTAATGAAATATTTAAATTAATTTTACTCCCATAAAAAATCTGTGGCATCTGTGTATAGTAATCTGCATATCCCTTAAACGAAACATTTGGTAGATTTTTTTCTTCATCCGTAGAATATAAATCAACCTTAAAATGATTTGAAAGTAATGCTAACGCTGTGTACCTTTCCCTCCCTGTTGTCTCGCAGGCAAGCATAAATTCCAGTTCCCTATACCCCATTTTAAAATCAATCTTTTTCTCTTTATAATCCTTATTAATTCTGTCTAACAATTCCTGGGTAATTAATTCCGGTATTAAATATCCACCATAGATTTTTGACTGTGAATTAATAATCCCTTCTAAATACCCCTTAGCGTACTCACTTAAACATCCTATGTAATCTGCATATTCCGTCTGATAAAGCTTACCAACTAATGATACATCTGTCTGGTATCTTTTATTATTACTTTTTATTGTTTCCCCAAAAATATCTGTGTCTACTGCCAATGGCATATGTATTGCATTTGCCCCAATTTTCTTATACTCCTCTGCCTGTCCGCTGTCAAAAAAGAAAAGATAATTACATTTATTCTTCAATGACGATAAATCCCTGATATGTAACGGGGAATCATATATCCAAGCCAGATATCTGACATTCTTTTGTTCACAAATTTCAGAAACAAGTGGAGCATAGTTTACGGAAAGAACAACTGTATAATTTTCTTTTTCTAACTCTTCCTTAAATCTTTGCAAAAATATTTCATCTTTTTCCCAATCATCAAATTGCCAGAAAAAAACACGATATTCTATATTAAGTTTTTTTAAAGCCCTTTCTATTCCCTTGTTCATAAAGGAATACCATTGAAAAAAAAGTACTCTCATTCATTTTCTCCCTGTGTATGAACTTGCTTATCAATATACTGATACACATATTCACTTGCTAACATTCCATTTCTTTTTTCATAATCCAGATATTTTTCAAAAAAATCCTCTCTTTGTTTTTGCATTGTATCCTGATTTCTCATTACAACCGTCTCAATAAATCGTCTGATTCCATCAAAATCTCCACCATCTACCTTGTATAATACTTTTACCAATTCTTTTCCAAAATCATTAAATGTATTACGGTCTCTTGTCAAAAAAAGCATTGGCTTATGCATATATAAATATTCTGCTAAAAATGAAACACTATCTAAAATCATTGCATCAGACGTTTCAAAAATGTCTACATACATTCCATTTTCTATCACTTGCGCATTTGGTAACTCGTTCCACATTCCAAGGTAATTATCGTATTCTTCCTCTGATTTAAAAACTCCCTGCTGGACTGCTCCCGCACGGAGCATTGGATGCGGTCTAAATACCCATGATGTTGTTTTTGTGTTATTCTTTGCATATTCATAAATTTGCATATATATTTTGTCAAAATTTCCAAATCCTGTAAATGCATCCTTTACTGACCAGTGTGGTGCATATATAATTTTTTTTATTTTTTTATTATCGACACCTACAGGTATTTTCCATATTTTTCTTTCACTATTTATATGTACTTTTAAAAATGAATCCATTTTCACATAGCCACTGCTAATAACATTGTAATCTCCTATATCTGCATACTTTGAAGTCATGATTTTATGCAACGGTGATTCACAAAAAATTTTCCAATAAAGCATATGCGACAATTGGTTAAATTGCTGCTCGACATTTCCATATATCATCATTCCATAGGGTATATATACATTCAAAATACTTAATGGAAAATTACAGATATCACTGCTCTCCCGAAAGGCAGTGTAATGAGGGTTTAAATGAAATACAATATCTGGCACACCAATTTCTTTCCAACTTTTAAATCTGTTCTGGCAAATATCATACATTCCAATCGTGTGAAAATTTCTTTTTTCAAAATACTTTATAGTATCCATATATGTATCCTGAATAGTTTTATCTGTTCCGGCATAAAATGGTGCTACCACAATAGAGACCTCATATTCCGCTGTTTGACTGAATTTTTGATATAATTCCTCACAGCTCCACTCTGCACTATCTTTTAAAAAGAATACAATTTTTTTTATTTTTTTTTCTTTCAATTGTTCTAATTTCTTTTTATATACTTCACTTGAAATCTTTTTAAATAAATCTATATTTCCCTTCTCCTTCACACAAATAAGTGATTGGTAAGTATGCTCATTTAAAAATTTTTCATTAATTCTGTCTGTTTTATAATATTCTACAATTTCATCATAAATAGAATGATTATTTTTTTCATCTTCGAGCTGTTTCTTTAAAAGTATGTTCTGATCTTCATAATAATTTCTCTTTTCATACTCATATTCCATACTTTTAATCATCAATTTTAACATCTGGCATAATTCTTCCTTTGCTCCCATAGATGCTATCGTTTGTAAAAGTTCGCAATAGTCTGCCGCCATACTTTCTGCACGTGTTATATCATTCGGATAACATAATGCACAATAATACACGGTTCGTAAATCCGAAAACGGACACTGGTTTATTGGCAACTGATCAGACTCAATCATTTCTGATATTTCTTTCATTGTGTCTACAATTTGTTTTTGTTCCTCTGTCATTTCTTCCTCCTATATTTTACATCTGTTTATCTATTAAAATTACACAGCACTAAATTTAGTTGTAAACCAAAATTATTTTGTGTATACTAGTTTTATCATTAAAATAATAGGAGGTATAAACTAGTTTTCTCCCTGCTAGTAATACAATAATTATGAGTGACTCATCTATCAAAGAACAAATGATGCAATTAACCCAACAATGCATTTTGGCTAACGATTATCATACTGCCCTTGAATGCCTGCAAATTTACAAATCATCTTTTGGCTATGATGATTTTTATATCACTTGTCTATCTTCTTTTTCGCCAACACCAGAACCGTTAGTAAGCCTTATTTATATCAAACAAGCATCTGAAAATGAATCCGACTGTCTTAAAGACCTGAAACTATCCAACAATTATCGCAATCTTGAGATTATATGTTTATCAGCGGATAATTTATCGGAAGACTTTTTCAACTATATTGTCACTACCTCCAGCCATTATCTCTGCTTTTGTGATTGTAATCATAAATATAATGAAAATCGTATTTCTGTTCTTCTTTCTTTGTTTACAGATAATTCCTGCATTGATGGAATTATTTGCAGTCGAAATTTTATTGACTCCAAAGGCAAAATCCTTGCACATCCTCAGATGATTTATCAAGAAGTTCTGGATGAGCATACCTTTGATGGAAATCAGTTATTAGCCTATAGTATCACAAATAATATAAACATATATGGAAATTTATCTACTCTGTTACTATCAACAGACTATGTTAAAAAGCTATCTTTTTCTGGTTCAGTCACCCTTAATTCAATGCAGCAACCATCCCTATTATATGAGTTGCTTTATTCTGCTAAAATTTTATATACATATGTCCCTTTGGTATCAACTATCCTGACTCCTGCTTATAATGATACCAAATTACTGAATAATTTTCAAAAATATTTTAGTAATACACCGTACCCTCTTTTGCCGCAAAGACCAGCTAACCTAACCAATTTTACCCAAACACAGCATTATGTTATGTGTAAAAAAGATATTACTTTTATATATACCGATATGGGCGAATACTATAATCTAAAACCAATTGCTGATGAAGCTGCTTCCCGCGGTTATAAAGTAACTTTCACTAACGATATTTTTACTCCTGCAGAAATTGGTGTTTACTGTCAGCATGTATGCCATCCTGAAAACTCAAAGTTTTCTGTAATTTTATTACATGATTTAAATCAGGGGCATAAACCAAATATCTGGGAATATGAACCATGGAATAAATTTGATATTGGTATTGTTCCAGGTACTTTTTGGACTAATCTCTGGAGTCAGTGTGCATGCCAATATTATGTCAATCCAAGATGCGGGACTTATGAACTCGGTTATCCCAAAAGTAGTTTGGTAGCTTCTCCAGAACTTGCACAATGCGCCCATGCACTACGTCAAAAGCTAAATTTAAAATATGATATTTCCATACTTTATGCTCCATCATGGGAAAATGATGGGAAAGAAGATGACTTTATCCAAGCTCTTTCTTCTTTAAATGTCAACTTGCTTATTAAGCAGCCAAACTGTTCCAATGTATATAACAACATTGCAGAAAACATACACCAAATGCGTCTTCTTCACGAAGGAAAATATGACAATGTATTTTACATTGAACCGGAAGAAAGTATTATGACCGCACTTGCAATATGCGATCTTGTTGTTTCTGATGAATCAAATGTTATGGCTGAAGCCTTAATGTTTGGCAAAGCGAGCATTGCCGTTACGGACTGGCTTATCCCCGATACTACTCCAAGCCGATATGCTATTCCTGCAGATTATGCCATTTTATCCACTAAAAAAGCATTGCGCACGGATATCGAAAAATATTTATCTTCACCTGAAAGTTATTCTACTGTCTTTCAGAAGGGAAAGAACCTTTTTTCAAATGCTGAAAATTGCTGTTCCGATATTATGGATGCAATTGAATACTTTACATCAGATAATCCTAATATCTCGACAAATTTTCTAGAAAAAAGATTAACTTCTAAATATTCCATTTGTAGTTTATGGAATTAAGTAAATGTGCTTATTTTAAATTTTGTATAGGAAGGTATGGACTAAGTTTTACACTTAGTATATAAAAACATGAATAATTTATCCCCAAAAGTTCAAATGATGCAGTTAATAGAGCAATGTCTCTCTGCAAAAGATTATAACACCACGCATGAATGTCTTAAAATATATAAGTCTACTTTCGGGTATGACGACTTTTATATGGCATGCATGAATTCTCTCACCGTATCAGCCGGACCAAGCGTAACGCTTATATACATCAAACAATCTTCTGAAGATACGCAAACCTGTCTTGAAAATGTGAAAGCTTTCCAGAATTACAATAATCTTAATGTTATTTGCCTCTCCGCCGATAATCTGCTAGAAGAATTTTGCCAATGTATTACATCTATAGAAAGCGAATACATTTGTTTTTTTGACTGTAAGCATAAGTATGAGAAAAATCGTATTTCACTGCTTATTTCTTTCTTTAAAGAAGCTCCAACTACTAATGGAGTTATCTGCACACGCAATTTTATTGATGAAAATGACGTAATTATCTCCCACCCTGACTTTGTCTATCAGGACATGCTTGACAACCATATTTTTGAAGGAAAACAGCTGTTAACTTATAGTCTTGCAAACACTGTAAACTTATATGGCGATTTATCTACATTACTAATATCAGCTGATTATGCAAAGAAACTACGTTTATTTAATATATGCATTCCTCATTCCATGCAGTGTACTGCACTTTTATACCAATTACTTTATTCTGCAAATATTGTATATACTTATCTCCCTTTGGCATCATCCATTCTGACAAATACTTTAATTGATGAAGAATTAAACACTGATTATCAAAAACTTTTATCAGACTATGAAAGCCAGCATTTTTTTGATATTTCTCCTGTAACAGCATGTGATTTTACCAAAACAGAGAATTTTATTTCCTGCAAAAAAGATATTACTTTTTTTTACACTGACATGGGCGAATATTATAATTTAAAACCAATTGCTGATGAAGCTGCAGCACGCGGTTACAAAATTACTTTTACGGATAACACCCTTGCCCCAGCAGAAATTGGTATCTATTGCCAGCATGTATGTCACCCTGAAAACTCAAAATTTTCTGTAATTCTTCTCCACGATTTAGCACAAGGACATAATCGCTGGCCTAATCTATGGGAATTAGAACGTTGGAATAAATTTGATATCGGTATTATTCCCGGTGACTTTTGGGCTGATTTGTGGAGGCAATGTTCCTGCCAATACTATGCTAATCCACGGTGTGGTACTTATGAACTCGGATATCCGAAAAGCGACCTGGTTTCTTCTCCAGAACTTTTACAACATGTTGAAGAATTACGTAATAAGTTTCATTTAAAATATGATGTTTCTATTTTATACGCACCTTCGTGGGAAAATGATGGAAAAGAGGATGATTTTATCAAAGCTCTTTCCTCTTTAAATGTAAACTTACTCATTAAACAAGCCCATTGGCCTGAAAAATATTCTAATATTGTTGAAAATATAAAGAATATGCGTGCCTTACATGAAGGAAAGTATGATAACGTATATTATATTGAACCCAAAGAAAGCATTATGACTGCACTTGCAATGTGTGATTATGTTGTTTCCGATGAATCCAGCGTCATGGCAGAAGCCTTAATGTTTGGAAAAACAAGTATTGCTGTAACCGATTGGCTCATTCCTGACACCACACCAAGCCGCTATGCCGTTGTTCCAATGGATTATGTTATTAAATCTACAAAAGCAAACCTTAGAAAAGATATGGAACAACTAATTTCATTTCCTGAATCTTTTTCTTATGTTCGTGAAAAAGGCTCGCGTGTTTTTTCTAATGTAGGAAACTCTTGTGCTGACATTCTGGATGCAATTGAATATTTTACTTCCAATTGTTCCGACGCCTCAAAAGGCTTTATGTCAAAGCGCCTTACCTCCAAATATTCAATTTGTAATCTTTGGAATTAATTTTAATATAGCATACGGATGAAATAATATATTTATTTTATTTGTATGCTATATTCTTTTTCTATATTGGAATCCATAGGTCATCTTTGACTCAATATACCCAAGTGAAAGAAACACTTTTTGCGAACTGATATTATCTTTCTTCACATCTCCTACCAAACATTTTCCAATGTTGTTTTTCACTTTCCTCAACTCCTTCTCCAAAGTACCTAACATCCATTTTGCATACCCTTTCCCCCGATATTCCTGGCAGATCGCATAGGAAATTTCCAAATCCGAGTTTTCCTCATCTACCCGGACCTGTCCTATATTTTGTTTATTTATCTGTAAAATGTAAATTTGTGTTTTTTCATCCTGCATTTTGTTTTTATACCAGTTTAAATGCTGTTCATACGCAATTACTTTGGTCTGAAAAGAATTTTCCCGAACTGTTTTATCGTTTCTAAGTATAAATAAAAATTCGGCATCCTCCAGCTTTGCCCTACGTAAGCTTAAATTATATTTTGAACTGTCAAATTTTTCATTCATTAACCTATATTAAAAACCAGCTTCTTAACATAACTAAAAAGCTGGTTTTTCCTTTCCATTTTATTTAATTACTTCTTCTGCTGCTTTTCCTAAATCTTCAAACACAGGAATTATATTTTTAAACTGCTCTGCCATTTTCGCATCATCTTTTGAAGCAACCGCTTCTCCTAATGCTACTACCGCTTTATTAAAAGATTCTTTATTAATTCTTTCTTTTCCTTCATTTAACAGTTCCATCGTTCCATTCAGCACTTCAATTTCCCAGTTAATTGCATCAATAATTGCCTTTTCAAAATTATCCGTGTCATCAAGGCGTTCCCCTGATAATTCTTTAACAAGGATATTCATATTTTTTACTAAACGTCCATTAAATTCAGTTAATACCTGTAATGCTTCAATTTGTTCTTTTCTGTTATCTTCCATGATATACACTGCTACTCCTGTAGCTTTTCCTTTCTGTAAATACTATTATTTATATCGGCATAATTCTTCTGTCTCTTAATAAATTTTTTATTCTATTTCCGATAAAAAATCTACAAAACTCTGGGCTCGTTTTTGCCATGTATGCGCTTCCCTCGTTTTTTTTCGTCCATTTTCTGCAATTTCAATTCTCTTTTTATCATCGGACAACAACTTCTGAATTTTAGAAGGCAGTTTTTCTAATTGGTTTAGCTGAAAAACCAGCATATCATTCTCATTATATCGACCGTTGAGGTATGCTGTATCATCCGTAACCAAAACTGCTTCTGCCAACATGATATTTGCCATCCTTTCCGTAAATCCAGCCTTATGCCATGACATAATATTTAACGAGAGCTTCGATTGTTTCCAAATTGTTATACTTTCTTCCACAGTAACATCTCGATGCCATATCACATTAGGATGACCGTAAAAAAGAGAGTCTTTCCAACTATCTCCAAACACATCCACTTTTATATTATTATCTACAATGGTTTTTAACACATGCTCACGATAATAATGAATAACACAATAAAATACCCGACGCATCTCATAAAATAAATCTAAGTATTCGTTCTCACTCAATATTAATCTTCGTTCCTTAACGGTCCTATCAAACGCATCTTCTGCCGTTAACCAAGTATTTTTTCTCATAATACTTAGCAAATGATTTGCGAAAAAACGCATCGAACGATTCATTTGATGAATAACAGGAAGCTGGCTTCTGTAATCATTATATGTACCAATAAATGTCAGTCCATATTTTTTCTGTTCCTCTCCTGCCTTCTCTATCCCTGCAGGTGGAAACAAAATAGCATTCATTTTAAAATGTTTTTTTACGAAGTCAACATAATTATCATCAAGTGTCAATACCGTAAAATACTGTAAATGATGATTTAAATGATTTTTCAACCAGATTGGGTGGTCAAAAATAAAATTAAATTTGGGGCCATAAATATATTCATGTATATAATGTTTTTCATCACTCAGTTTAATAGAAAACATGTAGGACTGTACGCCAATAATTGCACAAAAATGCTGGTTCATATAACGTGTTACGTTTCCAATCGGTTCTTTTGCCATGTCAAAATAAATTACATTTTTTCCCATCTGTTCTAATGCATTTCCAAATTCTTCTGCAAACACAGTCAACACATTATGGCAAATATCATCCCCTTTATAAATTAGAATCGGTTTTGTCATATCATCAATTCGATAATATTCTTCACTCTTTTTAAGCATTAATTCCAAAAAATATACTGTCTCATTATAGTTCTTTCTTACATTTCCATCTTCTAATATTGTCTGAATAACTACATCAAATAAATTTCTTTTTTGCAGTTCTTCAGCATATTTTGATGCAATATAACAATCTGTTTTCCATCCATAAGTCTGTTTTTTCTCTGGTGTATCATCCTCCAATATGATGCTGTTATCTGCGACTGCATTTTCGTTCGTTTCTATAAGTTCAATGGGAAACATTTCCGCAATACGCATCATAAGCTCATATTTTTTTCCAGCCTTTAATTTCTGGTTCACTCCACCTGCCTGTTTTACCATCATTTTAGGAATAATTATCCTGCCTTCACATAATGTTTCATCCATTAACAATTGAATTGCATCTATTCCGGTGGTCTGTGTTTCTATAACTTTTTTCATATTTATAATCCTTAAAATCTAAATAAGCCGAACCTCAACCCCATGCTCCTGCAAATATTCTTTTGCTTCTTTCGGTGTCTGCTCTGTAAAATGATAAATGCTTGCTGCCGCGACTGCAGATGCTCCCGCATCAACTATAGCCTCTCTCATATGCTCATAATTTCCAGCTCCTCCAGAAGCAATAACAGGTACAGAAACACTTGATGTTACCTTTTTTATTAATTCTATATCATAACCTTCCATAGTTCCATCAAGTTCTATGGATGTCAATAAAATTTCTCCCGCACCAGCATCTACCACTTTTTTTGCCCATTGCTCTACCTGATATCCTGTATCAACTGTACCGTTATGTGAAAAACAATGGTATTCCGTTCCTATTTTTCGGCAATCTATACTTGCAACTATACATTGTGAGCCAAACAAATCCGCGCCTTCTGTAATAAGCGAAATATTACTATACGCTGCTGTGTTAATTGCAACCTTGTCTGCACCTGCACGTAATAGCTGCCTAATCTGCTCTATATTGTGAATTCCACCGCCAACACAGAACGGCACAAAACATTCTCTTGAAAAATCTCTGATTTCATCATAATCCGGATCTCTATTTTCATTTGTTGCCTCAATATCAAGAAGAATTAACTCGTCTACTTCCCTCATATTATAAACCTTAATCGCTGGTAAAACTGTATCCACTCTGCGCCAGGAATTAAAGCCTACACCTTTTACAAGTCCTACTGACTTATATAATAACGTTGGGATAACCCTTACTTTTAACATTTCTTATCCTTTCATTACATCCTGAGAAAATTTTTTATTACTTTAAAACCGGCTTTCTGACTTTTTTCAGGATGAAACTGTGTTCCCACAATATTATCTTTCACAACTATAGAAGGAAACTCTCCACAATAAGGTGTTACCGCCGCTATATTTTCTTCTCGTAATGCTTTGAAATAGTAGCTATGTACAAAATAGAAATTTGTATTGTCTGGTATTCCATCTAATAATGGTATCTCTAAATTTTTTTCAATATTATTCCATCCAACATGTGGTATTCTCTCCTTCATTTCTGATGGTATAAATCGAACAATTTCTCCTTCTATATATCCTAAACCATTGCACTCCCGTACTTCATAACCTTTTTCCGCCAGAAGCTGCATACCAAGGCATATACCTAACAACGGAATTTCTTTTTTTCTCACTGCATGATTTAATTCTTCTATCCATCCATTCTTGTTCAGATTATCCATTGCATCCGGAAATGCACCAACTCCGGGAAGCACGATATGCTCGGCCTCCCGGAGTTCCAATGGATTATCAATAATAACAGCATCCGACCCGCACTTTTCAAAAGCACGCTGTACTGACAGAAGATTTCCCATTCCATAATCGATAATTGCTGTCTCCATTATTAATTACCCTCATCTACATTATCATAATTAATCTTTGTCAAATTGCCTTTTTTATCTTTTACTAATTTGCCATTTTTATCAGTTACAAATAACTTTTTATTTGTAAACTCATCACAAATTTTTATAAACTCATCAACAGTAATATCTAATGGTGCTAAAATATCTTCCAGTTTTTTATCAAGATATGTCCATCTGAACGCCCCGTCACGTTCTTTTATTACTCTCATGGCCTCTTCTCTTGATATTCGTCCTCTTCTTATATGCATAGATGCCTGATCTGTACAACGTCCAAAACCAAATTTTAAATACTTAAAATACTCATGAATTCCTGCCTGATAATTATCAAGATTTTCATAATCATCATAATCACCTTCTACTACTTTTCCCCAGCTTTCAAAACCGTGCGCCTTTGCAACAAGAACATTATTCAGTCCCTCCCATGGAATATAATATCCAAGGAAAATTCCGGTCACACCAACACGCTTTAATTCTTCATCTGTCGGATAAGTAAATGGAATTAAATCTTTTTTCGTAATTCCTTCCTGCCCTATAAGGTCATTTACACGCAGTCCAAGCATTCCACCAAATTCTTCCAGCCATCTACGGTCTAAAACATTATTTTCAACTGCTGCAGCCGGACCACCATACTCATTTTGGGAATTTTCTCCCCAGATAATCAATGGAACATTAAAATTGACCGCTACACGTACCGGAACTGTAAAAATACTTACATGCTCCGGCCAGGAAATATCTCCAACTTCCATAAGTCCAATACGATTAAGTTTTGCACGAACCACCCGGTTTGTTGTAATCTCAATGTAATCGACACCCATTTTTTTAATATTTTCTATATTTCTTCTTCCGATTTCTGTCAAATCACAGGTAGTAGCTGTTACACATAATGGGTTCATTCCCAACTCAAGCATTGTAACAACCTGATATGTACTATCCTTACCTCCACTTACCGGTATAATACAATCCCAGTTGCTTCCATCTTTAGACTTATATCTGTCTAATATTTCCATTAATTCCTTTTTCCGCTCATCCCAGTCTACATTTTTTCTATTCTCATAATTTCTGCATGCATTACAAATTCCCTCCTCATCAAATGATAAGTGCGGCTTTGTGCTCGGTAAACAGCAGCGTTTGCAATATTGTATCATAACTAAATATCCTCCGTATTTCTCGCCTGCTAATGTTCTCTGACATTTTCTAATCTTTCTGCGATGTCTTCTATGGATAACCATTCTGTATTTTTTCCTGAACTATACTCAAATCCAGCTTCAACCTTTTTCCCACCCGGCTGAATTTTGGAATCATCCCACCAGTCAAAATGTGGATAAACAATAAAATGTTTCTCATATTCATATGTCATCATAGAATCTTCTCTTGTAACCATAATCTCATGCAGCTTTTCACCTTCACGAATGCCTACTTCCGGCATTTCACATCCTGGCAAAATTGCCTGTGCCAAATCAGTTATTTTAAAAGATGGTATTTTAGAAATAAATGTTTCTCCACCTTTTGCCTCTGATAAAGCTTTTATTACCAACTGCACACCTTCGTCAAGGCTAATCCAAAAACGTGTCATTCTATAATCTGTAATCGGAAGTTCTTTACCACCATTTTCAACAATATTTCTGAAGAATGGAATAACCGAACCACGGCTTCCGGCTACATTGCCATATCGAACAATTGAAAAGCATACATCCTTTGCCCCGGCATATGCATTAGCAGCAATAAAGAGCTTATCTGAAACTAATTTTGTACCTCCATATAAATTAATCGGATTTACAGCCTTATCTGTTGATAAAGCAACCACTCTCTTTACCCCACAATCAAGTGCTGCGTCAACAATGTTCATCGCACCATTGATATTAGTCTTAACAGCTTCCATCGGGTTGTACTCACATGCCGGCACCTGCTTTAAAGCCGCTGCATGTACTACATAATCTACACCGTCAAATGCACGATAAAGTCTTTCTTTATCTCTTACATCACCGATAAAAAAACGTAATTTGTCTTTATATTGTTTAAATTTATTTGCCATTATAAATTGTTTGTATTCATCTCTGGAATATACAATGATTTTTTTTGGTTCATAATGTTCTAGAACATATGTAATGAATTGATTGCCAAAAGAACCGGTTCCACCGGTGACTAATATTGTCTTGCCGTTTAACATAAATAAGCCTCCTGCTTTACTCTGCAGCATCCTGCTGCTATATACTCTATATTTATATCGAACTTTTAGTGCATTCTCATAACCTCTATTTTCAACTTTACCTGTATTCCCTTTTATATTGGCTTGTAAGATGCCCACAAATTAGTATATAATAACGGCATATAAATAGCAATTATACAAGGGGATTTCCGGGAATGAACATACTTTTTTACCGTTACGGCAGCATTTGTGAGCCAGATATCATTGATGCCTTTAAACAATTAGGTAACACTGTGGACGAAATTACAATTGAAATTTATAATAAAAATTTTACTCCTTCCGAGGGCGTATCACTTTTGTCCGATACCCTTTTTTTGCATACCTATGATTTTGTGTTCAGTATCAATTTTTATCCCTTTATTTCAGAGGTTTGCAATATTTTTAAAATAAGATACCTCTGCTGGACGGTTGACAGCCCTGTAGCAGAATTATACTCTCCAGCAATTTATAATGAATGGAATCGTATTTTTCTTTTTGACAGTGCACAATATAATACTTTTTCCCCTTATAATCCGGATTGTATTTTTCACCTTCCCCTTGCAAGTAATCCTACCCGGTGGTCATCTGTCATCCATCCTGCCAGTACATCTGCTAAAGAAAGGTTTTCAAATGAAATCTCTTTTGTCGGTTCTTTATACACCGAAAAATGTGACTACAACAAGTTAGGGCATTTGTCAGATTACCTGCAAGGTTATCTTTTTAGCATTATGACTGCTCAATCCAAAGTTTATGGCTATCATTTTTTAGAATCTCTTTTATCTGATTCTATTGTAAGCGAACTGAGTACTATCGCAGAAAATCAATGTGACTTCGAAGGTGCAACACCAGAAAACGCCCGTTCTTCCTATGCACAATTTCTTCTTGACCCCATTGTTTCTGCCATAGAACGGATTTCAACCATGAAATTATTGGGCGCACATTTTCCAGTTAATTTATATACTGCAAGTGATACAACCGGCCTGCCTGTCAAAAACTGTGGCACTGTTAAAACCCTTACTGAAATGCCACTTGTTTTTCATCACAGTAAAATCAACTTAAACATAACTGCCAAAGCCATACGGAATGGTCTTCCTTTACGAATATTTGACATATTAGGATGTGGCGGTTTTTTACTGACAAACTATCAGCCTGAACTAACCGATTATTTTACTCCCGGCTATGATATTGTTTATTACACCGATGAAGAAGATTTGTTAAAAAAAGCCGAATATTATTTAGAACATGATAAAGAACGTACTGAAATAGCCCAAAACGGATTCGATACAATAACGAAAAAACATACCTATTCCCAAAGGCTGTTAGAAATGCTTACACTAGCCTATGGATACACGAAAGGATAACCCATAAACTATGAAAATTATTTTTTTAGATACACCCGCATTTGCCAAGCAGGACATGATTGATGCTTTTGAAGAAAATGAAATTCAATGTGACTTATTTTCTCACCCCTCCTATCAGGACCGTGTAAACGCATCCTTTGAATCTGATTTTTTTAAGTTTGTTGAATCTGACCACTACAGTTTTGTTTTCTCCTTTAATTATTTTCCGATTTTGTCAAACTGTTGTCAAAAATATGGGATACCTTATGTTTCCTATGTTTATGACTGTCCATTGACTTCACTGTACTCCTGCAGTCTTATTAACTCATGCAATTATGTATTTTTGTTTGACAAAGTGACCTATTATACTTTTAAAAATGCAGGTATTCAAACTGTATTCTATCTTCCTCTGGCAGCTAATGTACAACGACTTTCCAAACTTACCTGCCCACCTGAACTATGTTCTAAACTTTCTTCCGAGCTTTCTTTTGTCGGTTCCCTATATAACGAGGAACATAATTTTTTTGAACGTCTTACGTCCATAAGTGATTATACAAGAGGTTACTTAAATGCGATTATGGCTGCACAACAACAGGTATACGGTTCTTTTTTTCTCGAAGAACTTCTTACTCAGCCTATTTTAGATGACATGCAAAAAGCGCTTCCCTATACACCATTACCAGATGGCACCGAAAGTGCAGCATATGTATATGCCAATTATTTTCTTTGCAGAAAAATTACAAGTAATGAAAGGATTTCTTTATTAAAATCCGCTTCAGAGCAATTCCAGTTAAAACTGTACACACATAATCGTCCTAAAGATATACCTAATGCTCAATATGTTGGTCCTATTGACTGGTACTCCATTATGCCACTTGTTTTTAAAAACAGCCTTATTAACCTAAATATTACATTAAAAAGCATCCAGTCCGGTATCCCGCTCCGTTGCATGGACATTATGGGCAGTGGTGGATTTTTACTTACAAATTATCAAAGTGATTTCTGGGATTATTTTTCTCCGAATGAAGATTTTATTTATTATGAAGATAAAGAAGATTTTATTTTAAAAATTCGCTATTATTTGCATCACGACTGCGAACGTACTCAGATTGCCAAAAATGCTTTTGGAAAAATGCAGGATTATCACACTTTTTCGCATCGTGTTAAAACTATTTTGAATACATTAAAAAGTTAGCAATGCTAACTTTTTAATGCATATTCATCCATGTCCTCCTGCAACATTTCCACACCCTTTAAATATCCATTTTGCAAATATACGCTTTTTCTAATCATATCCGGAATGCTCATATTTTCATCTGCGTATATTTCATCACCCACTTCATATTCTTCCTTTTGTGCATAATAAGTAAGGAATTCCATGATTAGTGACTGTTCTATTTTTGCATTTTGTTCCATTACAGTTCTTAATTTGTCTGCAATCCATGCTTCATTCTGATTATTTTGTTCCAAATGCTCAATTAATTCATTTTGATTCTCTATATTCTGTTTTAATATATTTTTCAGTTCCGATGCTTCCTGTTTTAATTCTGATAATTTATTTTCTAATTTTTCCTGCTGTTGCAACGTAAATGCCGGTTCAATCTGATTTAATATTTTATATCCATCAAATTCTATTTTACATTCAGAACTAATGGTTTCTCTCAATCTCTGGTTAATTGTCCCCTTTATGAGAGCCCCACCTTCCGTTGCATTAATGACTCTAAACCTACCTTCATTTTTCTCTATAATTTTTTCAAACCACTCTTTATAGCGCCACATCTGAAAGTCTGTTTTTAATTTTTGTCCATCAATTCCTTCTACATAGACCTGATATCTACTGTCAATATACTCGTCATTATCTCCAAAAGCTCCCTCTATACCACTTGTATGTGAAATACCATTGGTAAATGCCATATCCTGTCCTACCAGAATAATTTTCTGGAATCCAATATAGTCAGCTATCATAAATGCATCACTGGTAACAGATCCACCTGTCAACACCGACGGAAATTCATACCCTAGCTCATCAGACAAAATAGCATTCCACATTCCTGTATAATTCCCCTGATAAAAAATTTTTCCACCGTATTGCTGGAAAATCCATGGTCTTGTCCACTTTCCATACATCCATATAATATTCTTCAAATCCAGACCTTCAAAAAAACGTTCCGGTGATTCCGGGTCTATCGTACATACAAGATCCGGTTTTACTCCTGCCTTTAAAACGGTTCTTAATGCAGCGTCAACTACAATAATAAATGCTTTTCCCTGAGCTTTTTGAAGTTCTTTTACATTTTTATCTAAAGACGGACCCGCAGATACAATAATTGCTGGTATCTCTTTTACCGGATATTCCAAAAATGCCTCTCTAATCTGCATGATATTTCTCTGCGAAATCATGTTTTTCATGTGAAATAGCATATGTTGTGGTATCATACGACTGAACCCCAATCTTGTACTCTTATGCACAATCTCATCCTGCATTTTATTAATACAGCTTTGCATAAACTTTTCGCATTGTTTTGTATATATCACATCATAATTTGGAAGGATACAAAACTCAATCAATTTCATATTTGAGTAGCTTACAACTTTCTGTAAAATATCATCAATATTATCTTCAGCTTCCGGAACACATAATATAATATTATCATTTGCGATTAAATCTTCAAAATCAAAATTGTGCAGTGCTACAGCCAGTATTTCTACATTTGGCTCCCAGACAACCATAACATTCGTATCATCACATCTTTCTGACAGACACCGAATACTTTTTCCATCTGAAATTCCATATACAAAATACACCCCATACATTCGTATCTCATATCTCTCTGCATATTGAGCTGCTGCACTTTTCGGGGATATTTTACTGTTTAATCTCCACCAATGTTTTCGACAATATAATTCTATTACTTTCTCTCCGTCTTCCGCCCTTTGAATCCGAACCTGATCTGTAGCAGACTCCATATTCATCTCTTTTATCTTCCGAGCAATTTCAGGATATTTTTTTTCTAAAATTGTTATATTATTCTCAAATATATTCATGCCCCAAGCCACTATTCTCCTTCTGATTTGTCCCGTAATATTCTTGAATAAACTGTTTTGCATCTTTTTGTAAACAATCTGCAATCGCTAAAATATCTCCATATTTATATTGTTCTAAAAGCTCCTGCAAAAAAGAAAGTCCCTTTCTTTTTTCGCTTAAGTTGTCATCCTCATTACAATTTTCAATCATTGTCTGAAACTGTTCCAATAAAACTAAGACCTGTTCCATTGCTTTTTTGCTTTCGTTTTCATATAATTTTAAAATGCACTCATTTATATTCTCTATCATCTGCTTTTTTGTATATCTATTCTCTAATTTCATTCTTTTCCCTTTATGAAAAAAGCCGGCAGTAAAAACTGCCGGCTTTTAAATTGCATATAATTACTGTAACAGAGATAATACGCCCTGTGTAGACTGGTTAGCCTGTGCAAGCATAGACTGTCCTGCCTGTGCAAGAATGTTGTTCTTGCTGTATGTAACCATCTCGTCTGCCATATCTGTATCACGGATACGTGATTCAGCTGACTGAGTATTCTCAGAGATGTTATCCAAGTTAGAAATTGTATGCTCTAATCTGTTCTGTAATGCTCCTAAGTAAGAACGCTGTGCAGATACCATACTAATTGCGCTCTGAACAGACTTCATTGCAGCTCCTGCATCTGTAAAGCTTGTTACTTTTAATTCATTAACACCAAGTGATGTAGCACTCATATCATCAATGCTGACTGTAATCTTCTGTCCACATAATGATCCAACCTGTAAATTTTTAGTTGCAAATTTACCATCTAATAAGTTCATTGTATTGAACTGTGTTGTAGAACGAATTCTGCTGATTTCAGATGCTAACTGATCAACCTCTTTCTGGATTGCTGTACGATCTGCTGTTGTATTAGTATCGTTTGCTGCCTGTGTTGCCAGTTCATTCATTCTCTGTAAGATAGAATGAGTTTCACCTAAAGCACCCTCAGCTACCTGAATTAAAGATACACCATCTTCTGCGTTATCAGATGCTTTGTTTAATCCACGAACCTGACTTCTCATCTTCTCAGAAATTGTTAATCCTGCTGCATCATCTGCTGCACGGTTAATTTTGTAACCAGAAGATAACTTTTCTGAAGATTTTGCCTGTGCGCCAGTTGTAATTCCTAACATTCTGTTCGCATTAGCTGCGGTCATATTGTGCTGTACTACCA
>CAKRCJ010000001.1 GCA_934307185.1 uncultured Roseburia sp. | reverse complement strand
GCTCAATTCAGATGGATCTTTTCCCCATAATTTTGAGCCTCTCTCAATGATAAGCTCGACAACTCTGTCTCTCTGTGACATTGTTTTTTATCCTCCTTTTATGTTTTAACACAATAGATAATTGTTTGTTACTTGCTCTGTTTAAGAAAATTATATATAATAAATATTGCCAGAACAATGTATCCCGCACTAAAGATTTGTGAAAAAGAAGATGTTTTTTTGTGTTGGAACACAACACTTTTTCCAAAGGAGAAACAGACAATGCTGTTAACTAAAATTATGACAAGTTTTCACAATTGCAGCCGGAAATGGATTTGCCAGTTCGACCGCAATTTAGATATTTATTCCTTTGCTTTTTTATCTGGAACAAAGGAATTTGAAGCAAATATTTTATATTTCGGAAAGGTGTCAGACATTCCCGATACCCTGCCGGATATCCATTTAACCCTTGTATGCATTGCTGATAAACCGCTTTCCGAGTCCTTTGTCAACCAAAATCTGTCTACAATGAACCTTATCACTCTTGATGCTGCAACCGAACAAATGGATATTTTGCGTATTCTCACACAGCTTTTTGGAGATGCCGCAAGAGTATCAAGCGGCCGCGCCCATCTGATTAATGCTTTGCACTCTAACCAGGGTCTGCAGTCGATTATTGATACCGCTTACCTGATTTTGGAAAATCCAATTATTGTGGTCGACTCCAGTTATAAGCTGCTTGCCATGTATAATGATGACACTGCTTTCTGTGACAGGCAGGATTTGGAAGAACAGCGGACGTTAGGCTATATGTTAAAATCAAATATTGATGCCATGAACCGCGCACACATTTACGAACAGGCAAGGGCAAAAGGCTCCCCTTATTATAATAAGGATAAAGATGCCGTTCACGGCTGGATTACCGCACTTGTATATATACATGGGATTGAAGTCGGACAGATTGGCGTGATGGAGTCAAGACATCCTTTTTCTGACGTTGACTTTGAAATTATTGATTTTTTATGTAAAATTGTTTCCTTAGAATTGCAGAAAAGTGATTTTTACCGGACAAACCAGGGGCTGATGCACAGCTATCTGCTGTCTGACCTTTTAGATAACGAGGTGCATGACGGTGCTGCCATTGAACTGCGGATGGCAAATCTCGGCTGGGATATGAATAATAATCTTTACATCATGCTCTTAACCGACTCCGCAAGAAACTTTTTTGACGGAAAAGCGCAGATTATTACAAGACAGTTACACGATATTATGCCAAACAGCCGGTGGGTTATTTATCATGGCCATATTGTTTTTCTTATCCGGGCAGAAAACAGTTCCTTTTTCTCTGAAAACAGTATGCTGGCACATTATCTTTCCATTAATAAGCTTCAGGCTGCGATAAGCAACCGTTTTGACAATATTATTGATATGAAGCAGTATTATAAACAGGCATTAAAAGCCTTCGAATTCGGAAGGAAGTTTTCCCCGGAAAAACAGATTTATTTTTACTCGGACTATATTTTTTATCACATGGGGGAAATTGTCGCAGGAGAACTTGATATCCGCAGTTTTTATCATCCGGGCGTTGTCGCTGTCGCGGAATATGATAAAATACACGGTACGAATTTTCTGGAAACGCTGCGGTTATATCTGACGTATATTGACAATCCGGGAAAGATTGCCGAACAATTATATGTGCATAAAAACACTGTTTTTTACCGCATTAATAAGTTAAAGGAAAAGTTTATGCTTCAATTAGACAATGGAGAAGAATGCTTTAAAATGCATATGACGATAAAATTAATGGAACTGGGTGATTAAGCCCAGCTCCATTTTTTTATAACTGTAAAAGGTCTTTTGCAATTTCTGCTGCAAGGTCATACGCCTGCGGACAGCAGCCAACCCGGTCGACAAATTCGTGGTCCATTCCCTCATAAAGAATGGTTCTCACATCAACGCCTTCCCTTACCAGTTTTCTGGAAAATGCTTCGCCCTGCAATCTTAAATAATCATATTCGCAGAGTGCATTTAATGTTTTTGGCAGATAGGAAAGGTTCTCTGCACAGAGCGGCGCTGCAAGCGGCTCTTTCACATGCTCGTCTTTACCAGTGTATAAAAGCGGCATCTCCGCAGTCATTGCCTTTAAGCTTAAGGCAGCTCCCATCGCGAGCACGTCCTCGTCCGGAATTTCATATTCGGACATTTTCCACTTATAATCCTCTAACTTAAAGTTATCTACAAGCACGCCCGGATAAACAAGCGCTTCATACCGGATACGGGATTTTTTGATTTTTCCCGCATCGGCTGCTTCTTTTTCCAGCATACAGCAGCCAATGGCAAGTGTACCTCCGGCACTGTCTCCTCCGACGGCAATTTTTTCTCTGTCACCGCCAAATTCCTCTGCATGCTCATACAGATAAACCATCGTATCATAGCAGTCATAAAGCCCTGCCGGGAAATAATGCTCCGGCGCAAGCCTGTAATCCACACCGATTACAACTGCACCTGACATTTCCGCAATGAGTTTGCAGAAGTTTTCCACAACCTTTGTACTTCCGGCAATAAACGCTCCACCATGAATGAATAATAACATTGGTTTTTTATCCATGCCGCCCGCCGGAGTATATACAAAAATATCAGTCTCCCCGTTTCTTGTGGAAATCACCCGCTTCTCTGTAAAAACCTCTGTCTCTGTCACATCAAAGCTTGGTGCTGCCGGAAGCCCACGCACCAGGTCAACCGGAATTTCCACATATTCTGCCAGCGGGTTTCCTTTTTCCTCTGCTGCTTTTCTGTCTGCATATACCCTTGGGTCTAATACCGTTCCCTCTATCGGGTCAGGAACTTTTTTTACAGACATTTCACAGTTATGAATTGTTTTTGTTTCCACATCACCGGATAACTTATCCAGTAATATTTTATTATTTTTATAATATTCTCTCATTTTTTCTTCACTTTTTTTAATATAAATTTCTGGAAAATATCACCGATTGCTCCGACATACCATACACCTGCGAGCATTGCTGCACCAATCTGCACCGGAAGGCTGCCGACATTCCCGATTCCGACCGGTCCCATAATCGTAAGTCCAATTGCCCAGCCGCAGAGCCATGCCGGTACAAATATAAATTTTTCAAATACACTGCCAATGATAACCGCAAGTCCACCCATCACAAAAAGTGTCAGATACAATTCTACATCCGGATTAAAATTCATCACCTGCTGCACCTTTAACGCAATGACAGCCCACGCATCTCCGCAGAGAAATCCGATGGAGATTGCCACTGCTTTTTTGATATCATTGCCTGCCGCAACATATAATCCGGCACAGATTAATGCAACCGCTCCGGTTGTCACTCCGATATATGGGCTTAACACTGCCCATATTGGTGGGAGAAATGCGATTGTAAATGCGAGTGTAAGGACATTTGCCCAATCTGTTTTTTTCTTCATCTTCTCTCTTTTCTTAAAACGTTAAAATTTTCCTACCTTTGTAAGTTTCTTTGGAAGCTTCGGAAGCTTGCCTTCCACTGCAACAATTGCGCCCTCATCACAGGCTGCCACACATTTACCGCACTGCTCACACATATCCTGGTCAATCATATGAATGAACTTTGCTTTTCCGATAATAGCATCTTCGTCACATTCATCGATACAGTCACCGCAGCCGGTACATACATCCGGAAGAATGACATAAACTGCTTCTGCTTTGTAGCACACGCCGGCAGAGCAGGATTTTTTCTTAATATGCTCCATAAAGTCATCCTGATATAAAGCAATCGCACTTAATAACGGACGCGGCATATTCTGTCCAAACGGGCAGTATGCTCCAATCTTTATCAATTCGCCAACATCATTAATTAAATCCAAATCGGTCTGTTTTGCTTTACCGGTTGTCATTTCTTCTGTAATCTGCTTAAACTGTGAAGTACCCTCGCGGCACAGTACACATTTACCACAGGAGTCCTCGAATGACATTTCCATGATTTTTTTCGTGGTATCCACGATACAGCTTTCTTTTCCAAAAACGGTGACAGAAGTGCTTGTAACGCCTTCTGCAAGCTCATACTCTGCAAGTGACTGTGGTTTTATAAAATCACCCTTTAAGCCACCGAAAAGAACTGCTTTTGCATCGGAGGCATCTACAAACTCACTTAACTTTGTTCCTGCTGCAGCTTCTTTGATTTCCGTTTCTTTTCCTTCAAAGCCATCTTTATTAATTACAACAAAACAGTCATTTTTTCCGGTTGCTTTCTGATAAGCTGCTTCCGGTTTTACAACTACAACTTCCTTTCCGTCATAAACTGCCACATAATCATCGGCTATCATCGGACGTGGAATGTTTCCCTGTAATACCTGTGCAACCGCATATGGATTGCCAAGTGTCGGGCTTTTCTCTGCGTATCTGACTTCGTCTCCGAGTCCCTCTGCTTTTTCATTTTCCGGCAGAAGATAAAGAACGTTTGCATCCCCTGCCAGTGCTTTCATTCCGGCTTTTACTTCCTCCAAATGATTTTTCATAAGATACATGGAAACCGGTGCAAATCTGTCATCTGCATTGCAGCTGCATACGAATAATTTTTCCATTACTGTGCTCCCCCTTCCTCTGATGCATAATCACTCCAGAATTTCTGAGGTGCAATCTGTAATCTTAAATCACATTGCAGACATCTTTCTGCCTCACAGCCTGCACCGTCACAACCAAGTCCTAAGTCCATCGGCTCGAAATTGTTAATTCTGTCACAAACTTCTGTTACCTGTGGTGCAACTCTGTCTGCTTTCTGTTCCTCTGTTGCTTTTCCAATGCATGGCTTTGCATTCTGGACAGGTGCGAGTTCCTCGTCAATCTTTCTGTCTCCGCCTAAATATTTGTCAATTTCACTTACAACGGTTCTTGCTTCTGCAATGGAAAGAATGACAGATCGTGTACCAGTAACACAGTCTCCTGCTGCATAAATGCCTTCTACCGGTGTTGCCCAGGTAGTATCGTCTGCCACAATTCTTCCTCTCTCTAATGGAAGTCCGAATGCATCTGTTACCTCCGGGTGCTGTCCGACTGCAAAAATAATCGTATCTGCCGGGAGAATTTCATCGGAATTTTCTTCTTTTTCAATGACTGCTTTTCCATTTTCAAAATAGAAATTCTTTACTCCTGTTACAGAAAGTCCGGTTACTTTTCCATTTTCACTTGTAATCTCATTGAAGGTTTTGGAGTTGTAAATTAAAATACCGTCCTCTTTTGCCCATTCAACTTCTTCATCCGAAGCTGTCATTTTATCAGCTGCTTCCAGACAGGTCATGCGTACCTCTTTCGCACCGAGACGGAGTGCGCTCTCTGCACAGTCAATGGCAACGTTTCCGCCACCAAGTACGACAACTTTTTCTCCAACTGGCATCGGGTGTCCCTCGTTGATAGCACGTAAAAATTCAGCATTCAAATAAACATCCGGCAAATCATTTCCGGCAAGCGGGAGTTTATTTCCTGCATGTGTTCCGATTGCTGCAAACACAGCGTCGTATCCCTGCTCTTTTAATGCAGTTGCAGACTCTACACTGCTGTTACATTCGATTTTTACACCGATGCTCTCGATTTCTTTGATTTCTCTGTCAAGCACTTCTCTTGGTAAGCGGTAAGACGGAATACCATAACGCATCTGTCCGCCTGCCTTTTCAAGCTTTTCAAAAATAGTCACATCATGACCGAGTTTTCTTAAGTAATAAGCTGCGGTAAGACCGGCTGGACCGGAACCAATAATTGCAACTTTTTTGCCGGTATCCGGTTTCTGGAAGGATTTTTCTTTCCAGCTTCCGTCATCTTTACTTGCAGCAAATCTCTTTAAGTTACGGATAGACACTGCATTGTCTAGTCCGTTTCTCTTACACTGTAACTCACAGTTATGTACACAGATATATCCTAAGGTTTCCGGGAACGGTGCTTTTTCTCTTACCGTTGCTGCAGCAGCCGGATAATTTCCTTCACGGATAAAACGAATGTATTTCGGTACATTGATATGTGCCGGGCAGCCTTCCATACAAGGTACTAATGTATTTTCACGGGATAAGCCCTCTTTAAATACACCGATTTTGTCACGGATAGAACCGGTCGGACAGACTTCCACACAGGCTCCACAGAACCGGCAGCCAGCTTCCTCTAAGCTGTTTCCATTAATAACAACCTGCATTCTTCCATCTACTTTTTTAAAGGTCAGTGCTCCTACTCCGCGAAGCTCACCACAGGCACGGACACAGCGTCCGCAAAGAATACAGCGGTACATCTCATGCAGCATAAGTGGATTTTCTTCATTTGCCGGCACACGGATTTTCTGTTCCCTTAAATCACGTCCGGTATCCCCTACATACTGGGAAATAGATGCTAACTGGCATTTTCCGTACTTCGGGCAGCCGGTACATTCACTTGGATGTGTTTTAAACATCAAATCCACAGACAGCTTGCGGACTTTTTCTGCAAGCTCGTCCTTTGTGGAAATCACCATTCCTTCTTCTACTTTTTTGGAGCAGGAGGTAATTACTCCCTCTACGCCCTCCTGTTTTACCACGCACAGACGGCAGCCGCCGTTATGATTAAGATTTTCGTGATGACACAGATGTGGAATATAAATTCCATTGTCAAGTGCAGCTTCAAGCACTGTTTTGTTTTCATCTGCTGTAATTTCACGACCATCGATTATAAAATGAACCTGAGCCATCGTTTTCTCCTTCTTTATAATACTTGCTAATTGCGAAACTCCTTTTAAATCTACCTAGATTGTGAAAAATAAATAAAATCATCGAAGAAACAGAGCAACCCTTGTCTCTGCGTAGCCGGGTTGCTCTAAGTTGGTTTTTTTCTGTTATTTCTATCTTACCTTATTCCTCGTCACAGTATGCTGCAGCACCTTCTCCTGCAAAACGTCCTGTGTTCAGGCAATATCCCATTGTATTTCCTGGAAGAAGGAACATGTAGCTGTCTCCGTAAATTGTACAGGTATCTGTTCCACATGCATAAAGTCCAGGGATTTTTTTCCATTCATCATTTAATACTTCTGCATTGTCGTTAATCTTAATTCCACCAAGTGTTCCGTATCCGGATGGACGGAATGCTCCGGCATAGAATGGAGCCTTTCTGATTGGTTTCATGAAACGACGGTCTTTGAAGAACTGCTCATCATAGGAGTCACACATATCGTTGTATTCATCAATGGTATCCTCTAATGCTTCCGGGTCAATACCTAACATATTTGCGAGTTCTTCGATAGAGTCTGCTTTGTAAACATCCGGGTTCTTTGCAGCGATGGAATCATCTACACACTGCTCGAAATCATCAATGTTATCCGGGTGATGTACAAAGTTTGTAACATCTAAGCCTCTCTTTTTGTATCCTTTAATAATAGAAGAATCTAAAATGGAGAAACCAATTCTTTCCGGCTGGATTGTGATAGCATTTCCGGTGAAGGTTGTATTCTGCATTTCTTCCTCATTGATGAAACGGCGTCCTTCTTTGTTTACCATAAGGTTTGGCTGCATGAAGGTAGCCGGGATACAGTCTGGTCCCATATCAGAGTTTGGAAGAATATAAATCATCTCGATATTCATATCAGTTGTTGCTGCACCGGCTTCCATTGCCATACGAATTCCATCACCTTTCAGACCCGGAATTGCGAAGTTGAACATATCCTTACCCCATGTATAACCCATACGTTCTTTAATAACCTGTGGGTTGTCTCCGGCACCACCTGTTCCGATAATAACTGCTTTTGCACTTACTTCGATTTCTTCACCTGCTGCATCTTTTGCTAAAACTCCGGCAACTTTTCCGTCTTTCATGATGATTTTTTCAACGGTTGTGCTGTTGTAGTATTCAACACCAAGCTCTTTTCCTTTTTCCATCATGGCTTTGTTCATGATAGCTCCACCGTTTCTACCAATTCCGCCATTGACAGCTACGATATGCCAGGTTGCTTCTGATTTTGGGAAATATTTGTATGCGCCTGCAAATTCTACTCCCATATCCTCAAGCCATTCGATAGTATCCTTGGAATTTTCGAAATATTTTTTTACAAGATTTGCATCAACTCTCCAGTGTGTGTAATCCATAAACATTTTGAATGCTTTTTCTACAGAGATGTCAACCATCTGTGCCTGCTGCTGTCTTGTTCCGATACCGAGTGGTCCCATACCCATATTGGCAGCTCCACCAACGATATCTGCTTTGTTTAACAGAATAACGCTTGCCCCGTCTTCTGCTGCCTGAACGCTTGCTGCAAGTCCGGAAGGACCTCCGCCAACAACTACTACATCTGCTTCGAGTTTCTTCATTGTAAATACCTCCACCTTTTGTGTTTTATCTTGTTAATTTTTTAACATTTTAAGGTTCAATAACCTCTGTCTTTAATGGTTTTATTATACAATAGACTGTTTTGCGCCGTCCAATAGCGAATAGGCTTGTTTATTAATAACTAAAAGTTATAGGTTTTTTTGTCATCTTATGATATAATGAACGGTGATATAATGCGCAATGGTGTTTTTACGAAAGGGGAAAATTATGCAATACAAAATCAGTTTCCAACAGATAGACTATTTTCTGACTGTGGCAGATGTGCTCAGTTTCACGGAGGCAGCCAGAATTCTTTATATTTCACAGCCTGCGCTAAGCAAACAGATTAACGTGATAGAGGCGGAGCTGGGCTTTCCTCTTTTTGTCAGAAATAAGCGCCATGTTGCACTTACCCCGGAAGGAATTTCCCTTCACAGGGACTGGAAGAACTTAAGCCAGAACATGGAAGCTTCTATTTATAATGCGAAGCTTTTAAGAAACCATGCCTCCGGCGAGCTTTATATCGGATGCTCAGACACCTTTGATTACAGTGATGTACTGCCAAAGCTTGTCCGCAATTTCATGAGTGACTATCCACAAATTAATGTGGATGCCTCCAGTCATTCTTTTAAAACGCTCCGCGAATGCCTTCTTTCCGATAAAATGGATATTATTTTCACCCCTTATTTTGAACTGAATGACCTCTCTGATGTCTCATGGATGAAATTAAAAGACATTCCGTTAAGCATTATTGTTCCAACGTGCAATCCGCTTTCTGAAAAGGAGTCTCTTTCTCTCCGTGATTTAAAGAATGAGTCGTTTATTTTAATTTCCCCGAAGGACTCACAGAGCGGAACCGAACGTACCCAGGCACTTTGCCGCCGCTGTGGCTTTAATTTAAAAAATGTCCGCTATGTGCCAAACGTATCGTCCATGCAGCTTGCCGTACAAAACGGACTCGGTGTTGCCATCTGTAATTCCAAAATGTTCGAGCATGACACGGAAATGTGTAAAATTTACCCGCTAGACATTACGCAGAATGATTCGTTCCTCGTTGCTGTATGGAAAAAAGACAGGCATAATGTAGCGGTCGATTTGTTTACGACGCTTTTGCAGAACCAGTTTCATCATACGATACATTAAGGAGTCCCCCATGATTATTCAGATTGGCACCGATATTGTAGAAATCGAAAAGTTAAAATACACGGTTGAAACAGAACCGCCCGCATCCGACCCTTTTATCAGGCGTACTTTTACAGCGGAGGAAATCCGTCTTGCGCTCACACGCCCGTCCCCGCTTTCTTTTTTTGCGACGAGGTTTGCCGGGAAGGAAGCCGTTTTTAAGGCACTGAATATTACCGGAGAAGATGTACGGCTTTCCGACATTGAAATACTTTCCGAAGAGAACGGACGCCCATATGTCAGACTCTACGGCAGTGCAAAAGAAACCGCAGACAGGCTTGGTGTTACAAAAGTCCACCTTTCTCTCTCTTATGAGGATAATTATGCCGTTGCATTTGCGGTCGCTGAGGGTTAAACTATTTATGCTTGCAAAGTTCATCAGGAAAGCAGATTATATTTTTATTGAAAAAAAGATTATTTTGACATAAAAAGGGAATTTACCAAAATGCATGAAAAAAAGAAGATAGATTATCAGAAAATCATGGAAACAAGAAATGCCTCAAATGCCTTTGCCAATCTGATTGGTCTTAAAATCACAGAGATTTCCGCCGGACACTGCACCTGCGAAATGGAAATTACAGATGATATGACAAATCCCATCCAGTCTGTACATGGCGGTGTTCTTTTTACAATTGCAGATGTGACCGGTGGCGGTGCTGCTGCCTCCCACGGCTTTGACATCACAACCGTAGACTCTTCCTTTCACTATCTGCGTCCGGGAATAGGCACGAAAAAGCTGACCGCATCTGCGCGTGAGTTAAAGGCCGGAAGAAATCTTCTGGTATATGATGTCTCTGTCACAGACGAAAAGGGGACTGTTCTTGCAGAAGGCATCTTCACTTATATGAAGTTAAAAGAAATCATTTTATAACGTCTTTGGCATGTATTTCGCCTGAAATCTTCTCCGGTGATAATTTTAACAGCACACACAATCTCAAAAATTCATCAGCTAACAGCGGCTCTTTATACCCCGGTTTTAACTTATCCTCCGGAATTTTTGTCTGCTCTGCTATCTTTCTGCTGGAAATTCCGGTATCTTTCAAATATTTTATCATATATTCCGTTACTCTGGACTCTCCCATGCGTCTCACTTATTTCCTTTCTGTAAAATACATCAATTCTATTGAAAAAATACGTTATATTTTTCTGTAATATGTATATTATATTCTTATCTTTTAAGACTTTCAATCCTATTTTTCTTACATTTGCAGAATGGTTTGACGTAAAAACATAAGTGGGATATGATTGTCTTGCGAAAATAGATAAAGAGAGGTTTTCTTTATGATGCGTAACGAATCTATTCCAAAGGTTTTAAAAGAATATCGGAAGAAAAATCATTATTCCGTAAATGATGTTTCCTTAAAGCTTCAGGAGCACTCCATGAGTGTTGCCCCGAAAACAATTTACGGCTGGGAAAGCGGTCAGTCACAGCCGAGCGCGGATATTCTTCTGACACTTTGTGAAATATATAACATTCCAAATATTTTAGGTGCTTTCGGCTACGAGCAGTTAAGTGAACAGCCACTGCATCTTACCCTGCATGAATGTGCTCTGATAGAGGCCTATCGGAATCATCCGGAATTACAGAATGCTGTCAATATTTTATTAGGATGTACGCCGAAAGCATAAGACTGCCCTTTTACACTTTATAACTGCAAAGCTTGCAACTTCCCCTAAATAAGTATAGAATGAAGAAAGGCTTGTCTAAAAGCCCTGTCAAACAAAAACTTATTTATGGGGAGATTTTTTTATGAATGCATTTCAGTTCATTCTTGGATATATCAAACGTCACAGAGTCCAATATACGCTTGGTATCATTACACTTTTTATCGTAGATTTTGCAAATATATTCATTCCAAAGCTGACCGGTGTCATCACGGACGGTCTGACTGCCCACACCCTGGACTGGAATGGCGTAAAGCTTAATCTGCTTTATCTTCTGCTGCTGGGCATCCTGCTTGCCATCGGTCGTTTTTTCTGGCGCTTTTTCTTATTCGGAGCTTCCCGCTCCATTGAAAAGGAACTGCGCAATGACATGTTTTCCCACCTTGAAAAAATGGACGTTGAATATTATAACGAACACAAAACCGGAGACCTTATGACACGTTTTACAAGTGATTTAAACGCTATCCGCATGGCAATCGGTCCTGCGGTCATCTGCGTGTTCGACGCTTCCGTCATGACAATTATGGTTATTTTCCAGATGATGTATTATGTCAGCATCAAACTGACACTCATTGCGGTAATTCCAATGCTTCTTATCCTGTTTGGCGAAATTTATTACGGCAAAATCATAAGACCACGCTTTACAGCAAGACAGGAAGCGGTTTCTGACCTGACCGATTATGTGCAGGAAAGCTTTTCCGGTATCCGCGTCATCAAAGCCTTTGTCCGGGAAAAATCACAGCGTTACCACTTTTTAAAAGAAAATGAAAACACTATGGAAAAGAACTTAAGCATCGCAAAAATCCAGTCCATTATTATTCCTTTACTTGATGTAATTATCGGTCTTTCCTCCCTGCTTACTTTAATTTATGGAGGATATCTTGCACTGCTTGGAGATATTACACTCGGACGTTTTGTTGCGTTTAACCAGTATATCAATATGTTAGTCTGGCCGATGTTAGCCTGCGGTGATTCTGTCAATATGTTTTCACAGGGTGCTGCTTCTATCCGCCGTGTTCAGGATATTTTTGACAGCAAGCCGGAAATCTCAGACACCGAACGCACAAAAGAAGTGGACGAAATCAAAGGTGACATTACCTTTCACCACCTTACTTTCCTCCATCACGGCCACACGGAGCCAACGTTAAATGATATTAATTTACATGTACCGGCAGGAACTACGCTAGCCATTATCGGAAGAACCGGAAACGGAAAATCAACACTTGTAAACCTCCTTTTACATCTTTACAACACAAAGCCGGGCATGATTTTGATTGACGGAAAAGATATTAATACTATTCCTTTAAAAACCTTGCGGGAAAATATCGGTTACGTGCCGCAGGATAACTTCTTATTCTCTGATACTTTAAAGTCAAACATTGCCTTCGGGGCAGCAGACGAAGACATGGAAGCTATCACAACTGCCACCCGCGCCGCCTGTATCCATGAAAATATCGTCCAGTTCCCGGACGGATATGAGACAATTGTCGGTGAACGTGGTGTCACGTTATCCGGTGGCCAGAAGCAGCGAAGCTCGATTGCAAGGGCATTAATGAAAAATGCACCTATTCTCATTTTAGATGATGCACTCTCCGCCGTGGATACGGATACCGAAGAACATATTTTATCCAATTTAAAGAAAAACCGTGCAGGAAAGACAACCATTCTGATTGCACACCGTATTTCCACCATCCAGAATGCAGACATCATTATGGTTTTAGAAAACGGTACTGCTGCAGAAATTGGAAATCATGCCTCCCTCATGGAAAAGCATGGCATTTACTATGATATGTTTGAAAAACAACAGTTAGAGGCTGCACAGGGCGAAGCCGGAAGGCGTTTTTCCGAAAGCACCTCCCCAGAAGAAACCGGAAAGGAGAACGCTTAAATCATGAAACGTTTACTTACATATTTAAAACCGCATAAATGGGTTATGACTGCCGCTACCGTTCTTGTCCTTTTCATTATTGTTGTGGAGCTTTACCGCCCGATTGTCATCGGTGATGCAATTGACAACTATATTAACGGCTATTACGCACCTTATGTTGAAACATATGCCGATGCACCCGGTGCTGTTGCATACAAAGACACCTATCTGACAAGAGATTTCGAAAAAAAGGACGGACAGACTTACGACCAGATTTTTCTGTATGACAATCATTATTATATGGCAGAAAATTTATCTGATGCAGATTGTACGGTGCTGCAAAATGCAGACTCCGATACGCTTTTGTCTTATGTAAACCAAAATGCCACACTACTTACAAGAGAGGACTTAAAATCATTGCGGCACTATGACTTTTCCGGTATTTTAAAGGCTGCCGCACTGTATCTTTTCCTGCTTTTAGCCGGTTTTGTGCTGAATGCACTTGACACCTGGATTTTACAGAAAATGGGACAGGAAATCATTTTTCAGATGCGTGAGGAGGTATTTACCCACATTCACAGCCTGTCCTTAAGCTTTTTTAATAATACACCGGTCGGAAAGCTTGTCACCCGTGTGGCAAATGACACCGAAGCAGTCAATGAACTTTTTTCCACGATACTTGTAAAATTATTTAAAAATATTGTAAAAATCATCGGTTACGCAGTCGTGATGCTCTCCATCAATGTAAAAATGGCGCTTGTGTCCTTCGCACTGCTGCCGCTTGTCACGGTTTTAACATTCTTTTTCCGCTTTATGTCAAGAAAAGCTTACGAGCTTACGAGAAACCGAATTACCGATTTGAATACCTTTTTGTCGGAGCACCTTTCCGGCATGAAGCTCATTCAGATTTTTGCAAGAGAGCAGGAAAAATACAAACAGTTTGAGCAGAAATCCGAGGACTTATATAAAGCGAACTGGCGCGAGGTTATGACGTTTGCCATTTTCCGTCCGTCCATTTATTTAATCTCCGTTATTGCCATGATTATCGTTATCGGAACCGGAAGCTCTGCGGTATTAAACCAGACGCTTTCCCTCGGAACATTGTTTATTTTTATCACTTATATTTCTTCCTTTTTTGACCCGATACAAGAGCTTGCAGAGCAGTTTGGTACTTTGCAGTCCTCTCTCGCCTCTGCCGGAAAGATTTTTTCCATCTTAGACGAGAAGCCGGACATTGTAAAACCGGCTCACCCGGTCGATGTGAATATTTTGGGGCGTATCGAATTCCGCCATGTATGGTTTGCCTATGAAAAAGAAGATTATATTTTAAAAGACATCAGTTTTGTCATTGAGCCGGGACAAAAGGTTGCTTTCGTCGGTGCAACGGGTGCCGGAAAATCTTCCATTTTAAATCTGATTGGACGTTATTTTGATATTCAAAAAGGGGAAATTTTAATCGACGGAGTGAATATTAAAGACATAGACACTGACGTACTCCGTGCCGCTATCGGGCAGGTCCAGCAGGATGTATTTATTTTTACCGGGGATATTAAGAGTAATATTTCCTTAGATAACGAAGCGATTTCTTTAGAAGATGTAAAACGTGCCGCAAAAATTGTCCACGCAGACTCTTTTATCGAAAAAATGCCAGGTGGCTATGATGCCCCTGTAACCGAGCGCGGAAGCACCCTCTCTGCCGGTCAGAGACAGCTTCTTTCCTTTGCAAGAACTTTAGCCTACAATCCGACCATTCTTGTGTTAGATGAAGCCACCGCTAATATTGATACGGAAACAGAGGCGTTAATCACGAATGCACTGGAACGCTTAATGGAAGGGCGTACTACAATTATGGTTGCCCACCGTCTTTCCACCATTCAGCATGCTGATAAAATCATTGTCATGCATCATGGGGAAATCAAAGAAGCCGGCTCGCATCAGGAGTTGCTGGCGCAGAATGGGCTTTACAAAAAATTGTATGATTTGCAGCTCGTAGAGGCGTAATTTTCGACTCATTCCAGATTATCACCGCATCCACGCAGAGTCGCGCACAATGATTTCCGGCTCCACGCGGATATGGATATCATGCTCTTTTAATTCTTCCCCGCGGATAAGCTTTAACAAAAGCTCTGCTGCCATCATTCCAAGCTTTTCCTGCGGGTGGGAAATGGTTGTGATTGGAATATGGTTATTTTTTGCAAGAAGCGAATTATCAAACCCTGTGACTGATACGTCACGGGGTACTTTTTTACCAAATTCCCGCAGTGTCCTTATGACCTCCACCGCAACCTGGTCGTTATAGCAGACAACCGCATCCATCGGCATCTCCGACTGGATAATACTGCTTATTGTATCTCTCGGCTTTACCTCGCGGTCCTCCGTGTAAAACCATGTCACATGATCCGGGTCATATAAAATCCCCGCTTCCTGCAATGCCTTCACATACCCTTTATGTCTCGCCTGTCCCTGCATGTCATCTGCTTTAAAAATTCCATGGATATTTTTATGCCCAAGTTCAATCAGATATTTTGTAATCAGATAACCACCCTTCATATCGTCCATCAGAACATATGGCTTCTTTTTCATCTGTTCAAAATATCCCTGAATAAAAACATACGGAATACCGTATTCGTCCATCTGGTCGTATAGACTTGTATGCCGGCACGAAATCTGTGTTTTACTCGGTTCTATGATAAGACCGTCAATATCCTTTGAAAGCAGCTCCTCCATACATCTCGCCTCTGCCGCCCTGGAATTTCTCGTGGTCTTTAACATGATACTGTATCCATTTGCAGTCAGTACCTGCTCAATTCCCTGAATAAGTCTCGGAAAAATATAGTCTGACAAATAAGTTGTCACAACTGCTATATTTTTTGAAGTTCTTGTATGCACGGTCCGTTCAGAGACAAAGGTTCCCCTGCCGTGCTCCGCATATAAAAAGCCTTCCTCCGTCAGTTCCCCGATTGCCTTGCGTACCGTCTGTCTGCTGATATGATACTGCGCGGAAAGTGTATTCTCGGAAGGAATTTTATTTCCTGCCGTCCATTCCTTCTGCAAAATTTTTGTCTTTATGTCCTCTTTTAATTTATAAAATTTCGGTTCTTTCATTTAAAATTTCCTCTTTATTAATTGAATGTTTTTATTATCCCACAACTTGTATAATATGTAAACATACATCATACAACTTTTTCTGCTTGTACATTCGGTTGTTTCATTCATTTTTCTGCTAAAAATATTCCCTGCAAAAACAACTTGTATGCACCACTATACAAGTTATACACTGTAAGTAACGGTAAGACATTGGGTAATTGTCTTATCAAAAAATAACACTTTATAAAAACAGGGGTTTTTGAAAGGAGAAGAAAAATGAATTTACAGAAAAATTACAAGTTTTGGTTCTGCACAGGCTCACAGGATTTATACGGAGAGGAATGTCTTTCCCATGTTGCAGCCCACTCCAAAGAAATCGTAGCTGCTTTAAACGCATCCGGTGTTTTACCTTATGAAGTGGTATGGAAACCAACCCTCATCACAAACGAATTAATCCGCAAAACCTTTAACGAGGCAAACATTGATGAAGAATGTGCCGGTGTTATCACCTGGATGCATACTTTCTCTCCTGCAAAATCATGGATTTTAGGATTACAGGAATTAAGAAAACCATTGCTTCATTTACATACACAGTACAACATGGAAATTCCATACGACACCATTGATATGGATTTCATGAATGAAAACCAGGCTGCACACGGCGACCGTGAATACGGACACCTTGTAACCCGTATGAGAATTCCAAGAAAAGTTGTAGTCGGACACTGGTCAGAAAAAGAAGTTCAGGAAAAAATTGCCGCATGGCAGCGCACTGCTATCGGTATTATCGAAAGCAGCCACATCCGTGTCATGCGTGTCGCAGATAACATGAGAAACGTAGCCGTTACAGAGGGCGATAAAGTCGAAGCTCAGTTAAAATTCGGCTGGGAGGTCGATGCTTATCCGGTCAATGAAATCGCAGAGTCTGTAAGTGCCGTATCTGCTTCTGATACAAACGAATTAGTGGACGAATATTACGACAAATATGAAATCCTCTTAGAGGGAAGGGATCCGGCTGAATTCAAGCAGCATGTAGCGGTTCAGGCACAGATTGAGCTTGGCTTTGAACGTTTCCTAGAGGAAAAGAACTATCAGGCAATCGTTACACACTTTGGTGACCTTGGTGCCTTAAAACAGCTTCCCGGACTTGCAATCCAGCGATTAATGGAAAAAGGCTACGGCTTTGGTGCAGAGGGTGACTGGAAGGTTGCTGCCATGGTTCGTTTAATGAAGATTATGACTGCCGGAATGAAGGACGCAAAAGGTACTTCCATGTTAGAGGATTACACCTACAATCTTGTACCCGGAAAAGAAGGCATCTTAGAAGCACACATGCTTGAGATTTGCCCTTCTATCGCAGATGGTCCAATCAGCATTAAATGCCAGCCGCTTTCCATGGGTGAAAGAGAGGATCCTGCAAGATTAGTATTTACCTCCAAAGAAGGTCCTGGTATTGCTACTTCCTTAATTGACCTTGGTAACCGTTTCCGTCTGATCATCAATAATGTTGACTGCAAAAAGACAGAAAAACCTATGCCAGCATTACCAACCGCAACAAACTTCTGGCTTCCACAGCCTGACCTTCGAACAGGTGCAGAGGCATGGATTCTTGCAGGCGGCGCACACCATACTGCTTTTACCTATGACCTTACTGCAGAACAGATGGGTGACTGGGCAGAAGCTATGGGAATTGAAGCTGTTTACATTGACAAAGATACAAAAATCCGTGATTTCAAGAGAGACCTTGCTTTAGGTGAAATTGTTTACCGTTAAAACCTGTCATTTCAGGTCTGTAACGTAAAATGCAGACCTGAAAAAAAATCAGATTATCAGGAGGATATTAAAATGAAATTTTTTATTGATACAGCAAATGTAGAGGAAATCCGCAAAGCAAACGATATGGGTGTTATCTGTGGTGTTACAACAAACCCTTCTCTTATCGCAAAAGAAGGCCGTGATTTCAATGAAGTTATTAAAGAAATCGCTTCTATCGTAGACGGACCAATCAGCGGTGAAGTAAAAGCTACTACTGTCGATGCCAGAGGAATGATTAAAGAAGGCCGTGAAATCGCAGCTATTCACCCAAATATGGTTGTAAAAATTCCAATGACCGTAGAAGGCTTAAAGGCAGTAAAGGTTTTATCCTCCGAAGGAATTAAAACCAATGTCACTCTTATCTTCTCAGCAAACCAGGCATTGCTTGCAGCCGAAGCAGGTGCTTCTTATGTTTCTCCATTCCTTGGCAGATTAGATGACATCAGCCAGCCGGGTATTGATTTAGTACGCACCATTGCAGATATTTTTGATATTTACGGATACGGAACGGAAATCATTGCCGCTTCTGTCCGCAACCCAATCCATGTAACCGACTGTGCCCTTGCCGGTGCAGATATTGCAACTGTTCCATACAAAGTCATTGAACAGATGACAAAGCATCCTCTTACTGATGCCGGCATTGAAAAATTCCAGGCGGATTACAAAGCAGTTTTCGGAGAATAAACCGTAAAATATTATTGAGTGATGTAATCACGATATAACATAACGTTCACTCATACAGCAAAGAAAGGATTTTTTCAATGTTAGAAGAATTAAAAAAACAGGTCTATGAGGCAAATATGGAGCTTCCAAGACGCGGACTTATCACTTATACCTGGGGAAATGTCAGCGGAATTGACCGGGAAAGCGGCTATTTTGTCATCAAACCAAGCGGTGTTGATTACGACAAATTAACACCGGAGGATATGGTTGTCATGGACCTTTCGGGAAATAAAATCGAAGGAACTTATAAACCAAGTTCTGACACACCAACACATCTTGAATTATATAAAAAATACCCGGAAATCGGCGGTATCGTACATACCCACTCCCCGGAAGCAACTTCCTGGGCACAGGCAGGACGTGATATCCCGCTTTACGGAACTACACATGCAGATTATTTTTACGGACCAATTCCATGTGCCAGAAATCTGACACCGGAGGAAATTGATTGTGCCTATGAAAAAAATACCGGACTTGTCATCATTGAAACTTTTGAGACACGCGGTATCAATCCAATGCATACGCCGGGTGTTTTGTGCACTAACCACGGACCTTTCACCTGGGGAAAAGATGCCGCAGAAGCAGTGCATAATGCGGTTGTCTTAGAGGAAGTTGCAAAAATGGCAGCCAAAACAGAGCTTATCAACCCACAAGTAAAGCCTGCACCAGACTGTATCCGGGATAAACATTTCTTCCGGAAACACGGTGCAAACGCTTATTATGGACAAAATTAATAAAGGAGAACCTCTATGGCAGACTATAAAGAATATATTGAGAGTGGAAAAGCCGTCCTTGGTATTGAGTTTGGCTCCACGCGAATAAAAGGGGTATTGATCGGACCGGACAATGAACCAATTGCACAGGGAAACCACGACTGGGAGAATGAGCTTTCAGACGGTATCTGGACCTACAGCTTAGATGCCATCTGGAACGGGTTACAGGACTGCTACAGCAATCTTTTAAAAGATGTAAAAGAAAAATATGACTGCACCATTACAAACCTTGCAGCTCTTGGTTTTTCTGCCATGATGCACGGATATATGGCTTTTGACAAAGAAGGAACACTTCTCGTTCCTTTCCGTACCTGGAGAAATACCATTACCGGAGAGGCTTCCGGGGAATTGACAAAGCTGTTCCATTATCATATTCCACAGCGCTGGAGTGTGGCGCACCTTTACCAGGCTATGTTAAAAAAAGAACCTCATCTGGAAAAAATTGATTCCCTGCTCACCCTGGCAGGCTATATCAACTGGCAGATGACCGGTGAAAAAGTAATCGGTATCGGAGAAGCCTCCGGAATGTTCCCAATCGACATTCAGACCAAAGACTACAATGAACATATGCTTCAGCAGTTTGATGAGAAAGCTGCTTCTATGGGATATTCCTTCCATTTAAGAGAGCTGCTTCCAAAAGCTGCCCTTGCCGGTGAGACTGCCGGATACCTTACCGAAGAGGGTGCAAAAAAATTAGATGTTTCCGGCAATTTAAAAGCCGGCGTTAAAATTGCCCCTGCGGAAGGAGATGCCGGAACCGGAATGACTGCTACCAACAGTGTCGCTGTCCGCACCGGTAACGTTTCCGCCGGAACCTCCGTATTTGGAATGGTCGTTTTAGAGCAGGACTTAAAGGAAGTCCATGATGAGATTGACCTCGTTACCACTCCGACCGGAAACCTCGTTGCAATGGCTCACTGCAACAACTGTACCTCTGACTTAAATGCATGGGTAAATCTTTTCCATGAATTTGCCAAAGCTGCCGGAATTGAAATGGATATGAATGATTTATACGGCACCCTTTATCACAAAGCAATGGAAGGGAACTCAGACTGCGGTGGTCTTTTAGCTTACAACTATTTTTCCGGCGAACATATTACAGGCTTTGAAGAAGGCCGTCCGCTGTTTGTAAGAACTCCTGAAAGCTCCTTTACCCTTGCAAACTTTATGCGTACCAACCTGTATTCCTCCCTTGCTGTTTTAAAAACAGGTCTGGACATTTTAATCAAAGAAGAAGGGGTAAAAATTGACGAAATTTTCGGACACGGCGGTCTCTTTAAAACAAAAGGTGTCGGTCAGAATATTCTCGCCGCTGCCTTAAATACACCGGTTTCCGTCATGGAAACAGCAGGCGAAGGCGGTGCCTGGGGAATGGCACTTCTTGCCTCCTACATGGTAAATAAAAAAGACGGCGAGACTTTAGATGCTTATCTTGTCGACCATGTATTTAAAGGCAACACCGGAACCAAAGCAGAACCTGACCCAAAAGACGTCGAAGGCTTTGAACAATTTATGAAACGCTATACCAAAGGACTGTCAATCGAACGTGCTGCGGTAGAAAATATGTAAAAATAACAATAGAGTACACGCTCCGCAAACATTCTATTGTCATGAATTTAAGGGACTGCCGCATCAGTAATTCCTGTATATATTCCTGCTAATGCGGCAGTCCCTTTTGTACTGCTCATAAATATCCGGATTATTCGAAAATCAGCTTATTTCCGAATCTCCACCCACTCAAGCTCAAGCTTCGGCTTCACAACTTCTGTTTTGATTTCGTAATATCCCTCTTTTAATTCCAGACGGCAAATCTTTTGTATATTCGGTCTGCCCTCGGTACCACTGGTCTGCAATGTGAAGAATAATTTATCATTAATATACAGATTTGCAGCTGCCTGCGCCAGATTTGACTGTGGAGAAACAAATTTTACTAACATATTATAAATGCCTGATTGGTTTACATAAATTTTCTGTGCTTTTTTATCCTCCGGCACAATTTTAATTTCTCCCACGCCATCCGGCACTTTCTCATCGCCTGCTGCTTCTTTTAATGGCTCATACACTTTTACTTCCTCTAATGGTCTTAACGGACGTTTCATAACCGGAGCATTCAAAATAAAACGGCAGATATTTTTTGCTGAACGCTGCAATTCCCCGATTGTAAGTTTTCCATTGTCCAGTGCCTCTAAAAGGTCATCCCCCATTGCATTAATCTCCGCGCCATTATTATTGACAACCATATATAAATCATTCTGGGAACGAATCATCGAAGAAAGCGAATGATGATTTTGTTTACCGCCCTCTATGACATCATTGACGCTTGCCCACCAGTCTGTCATAACAATTCCCTTATATCCCCATTCTTTACGGAGAATGGTCGTGTTCAGGTCGTAATCAGATGCTGTCCAGTGTCCATTAATCGGATTATAGGATGTCATAATAGAAGCTGCTTCGCCCTCTTTTACCGCGATTTCAAAGCCTTTTAAATATATTTCACGAAGTGCGCGCTCGGACACAACAGAGTCTGCCGTATGTCTTGCTGTCTCCTGATTATTTGCAGCAAAATGCTTTACTGTTGCAAAAGAGCCGCCTTTTTTTATTCCTCTTGTAACCGCTGCTGCAAAGCATCCTGTCACATACGGATCCTCACTGAAATACTCAAAATTACGTCCGTTTAACGGATAACGATGAATATTAATACCCGGTCCAAGCAGAGTATCCACTTGATTTGCAACCAGCTCTTTTCCTTCCAGCACATACAATTCTTCCATCATTGGAATATTAAAAGAACATGCAAGCAGTGTTCCAATCGGAAGCTGTGTTGCTTTTAAGCCGCTTTCCATACGAATACCGGATGGTCCGTCTGCACAGCATGCAACCGGAATTCCGTATTCATAAAGTCTGTCACTGACTCCACCAAATGCTGAAGCCGTTCCAGGCGTTACCTTCGGGCTGCTCATTCCCTCTCCTCTCACAATTGTTGCAAGCTCCTCTTTGTTTAATTGTGCAATAAATGTATCCAATTTTTCTTTTCCACTTAAAACATCTGAAAAACAGATTCCACGATCACCGGTTATTTCTAACTGTTCCGGAAGATTTTCCCTTATCCGCTGTTTTAAATCTATCGTCTGTTTTGGCACAGCTTCCCTTGCAGCTTCATAAACACCGCTTCCATCCACTTTTGCCGGACGAATACGTAAAAAATCTTCTACCGGAGCAAGTGCTTCCTGCAAAGCTTCTGTTACACAAAGCTCCTTTACTTCATATGCACCTTTTTTATCCACGTCTGCTGTCTGCGTATTACGGACATTGTTTCCAACATGGAAAATATAGTTTCCTGCCTCTAATACATAGCAGGATTTATGACCGGTCACACCGGAATCATCATAAGAAGCAAGTGATTTTACCGGAATGCAAAGTGTGATTTCCTGTTTTTCGCCTGGTTCCAGCTCCTTTGTTTTTGCAAATGCCTTTAACTCCTTTACCGGTTTTCCAAGCGCCCCCTGCGGTGCCTGCACATAAACCTGTACGACTTCTTTCCCCTTACAGCCGCCTGTGTTTGTCACACAAACTTTAATCCTGACTGCTTCCCCTGCCGCTTTTTCTGCAACAGTCTCTGCACCAAGAATTTTGATATCAAACTTAGAATAAGAAAGTCCAAATCCAAACTCATACAGCACTTTCTCTGGACAAAACGTTTCAAAATACCGGTAACCAACATAAATATCCTCTGTATAAAAATTACGTACAGTATCGCCAAAATCATTTGCTGATGGATAATCTGCCAGTGATTTTGCAATTGTATCCGTTAATTTTCCACTCGGTGATACTTTTCCACTTAAAAGGTCTGCAACTGCATTACCGCCTTCCATGCCTCCCTGCCAGATGTAAAGAACAGAGCATATGTGGTCTTTATAAGAAGGATTATTCACCCAGCTCATATCAATGATATTTGATACATTTAAAAGAACCGCCACCTGATTGAAGTACGCGGTCAGCACACGCAGATTTTCCAGTTCTTCCGGTGTTAAAAGATAACTGCCTGCTTCATTGGCATAATCTTTATCCTCTCCTGCGGTACGCCCTATAATAAAAATGGCCTTTGAAGACTTTTTCCCTGCCTCCTCTGCCAGTTTTTCTGTAATAACCATCTCTTTCTGATGCCACGGCTCTGCTGCCCAGCCGCCTCCGCCATTGTCAAAAGGATGTTCCTTTAACCATTCCCTGTAAACCTCTGCAAGTTCTTCATTTATGGTAAAGTCTCCACTCGCTTTCATTGCGTCATAAATATTGACCGCATACGGCACATTTACCGCTCCACCAGAACCGGTTCCACTGCGGTAAGTCTCAAACTGACATCTTCCAAAAACAGAGACCATTTCCTCTTTCTTTAGTGGAAGCATATTCCCTTCATTTTTTAACAAAACGGCTCCTTCTGCGGCTGCCGCTCTGCAATATATGCCAAATCCCTCAATTGGAATTCCGATTGTACTCTTCTCCATAATGTCCTCCATCTTTTTCTATCTGTTTTCTGTTTTTTTCTACATATATTCTAGTAAAATGTTTTGTCTCATGCTATAATTTTTCTATCCAAAAATATAACAATTTTGTCATCGGAGGTTTCTTATGAATTATCCGGAAGAGGAAAAATTATATATTGACGGTATTGCCTGCCAATATTTATGTCACATTCAAACAGCTGAAAAATCTGGAAATGTATTTCCTGCACATTTTCATTATTACATTGAAATGTTATATGCACTGTCTGGAAATTTCCGAATTTACTTAAATGGAAATTATCACGAATTTGCTACCGGAGACTTTGTTCTGATTAATTCCAGAGAAGTCCACCAGATTGATGCACTTTCGGAAAATGGCGGGGCTTATATTGTCGTGCGCTTTCTCCCTGAATTAATTTATGATGGCATGAGCCAAAACCATTTTGAATTAAAGTACTTACTTCCTTTTATTACCGAAAACAGTGTTCATGAAAAGGTAATTCCTGCTGCCATTTTAAACAGCCAGCATGCTTCTGTTCCACAACTCATGCAGGATATCATAAAAGAAGCAGACGAACAGGAATATGGTTATGAGCTTGCCATAAAAAATCATATCGGCGGTATTTATTTATGGTTACTGCGTTACTGGCATGCCGGACAAAATAATACTTTATTTCCTGCTTTTGAAGATAATAATTTAAAACAGGAGCTTTCTCCTGCTTTAACTTATATGCTAAAACATTACGAACAGCCAATCCATGCATCAGAAATGGCAAAATTGTGTAACTTAAGCTACAGCTACTTTTCAAGAAGTTTTAACCGTCTCATGCACATGAAGTTTAACGATTATTTGAACTACATCCGTATTCGTGAAGCAGAAAAGCTGCTTGTTTCCACAACACTAAATGTTACGGAAATAGCAGCTTCTGTCGGTTTTTGTACTACCAGTTATTTTATTAAACAGTTTCAAAAGCATCTGCATATTTCGCCAAAACAATATCAGATGAATTGCTTCCGTCCCATTTCTGCTGATGCCCTGTGAGAAATAGAAATTACGGTACGGTTTTTGGCGACACACTTCAATGCCTGTAATACAGATTTTTCTGTATCTGCATCAAGGTTCGCCGTAATTTCATCAAGCAGAAGCAACGCCGGTTGTGCCACTGCCGCTCTTGCAATGGACAATAGCTGCCACTGTCCCTGTGAAAACAGCTCCGGTGTACAGTAAGTATCATATCCATTTTCAAGACTTTCAATTGCTTCCCTTAAACCGGTAAGCTCTGCAACGGTCCGCACATTTTCCTCTGAAATACTCTCATCATACAGCGTAATCTGCTCTCTGACAGTTCCAGAAACCATATGAAAAGACTGTTCCACATAACCGAAAAGCTTTCTTCTTTCCTCCTCTTTTATTTCTGCCGCAGGCACACCATGAATGAACACTTCTCCTTTCTTAGGTTCATAAAGTCCGAGCAAAAGTTTTAATATTGTACTTTTTCCTGCACCGGTACGTCCTAAAAGTGTCACCTGTTCCCCGTCCATGACTTTAAAATTCAGATGTTCAAATACATTTTGTTCATCATAACCAAACGTTACATCACGAAATTCCACAAAAGGAACGTCTTCTATTTTTTCTTCTTTATTATCCCCTGAAGGTTCTACGGTTTTCTCCTGTTTTGCATTTTGTCTTGCAATTGTCGTATTTTCTTTTTCCTCTAATGCAAAAAATTCGTTAATCCGGTGAATGCCTGCAATTGCAGACTGAATGGTCTGAATTTCCATACCAAGGCTTTCAACCGGTGAAAAAATCTGTGAAATATAGTTTATTACTGCAACCGCTGTTCCTGCAGACATTCCAAAGAAAGTCAGTACCGACGGATTTCCAGATGCAGAAAGCAGCATGACAATTGCAACCACAACCGCATTTAAAATAAGAATGACCGGCGAATATACCGCATCATAAAAATTCGTTTTTTCCATTGCCTGGTAACTTTCCCCGATATATTTATCATAGCATTTTTCCATGTATTCTTCTTTTGCAAGACAGTGAATGGTGCGGATATTATGTAAAGTCTGTGGCACATGTCCCGATGCCCTTCCCACTGCCTTCCGGTTTTCTATCTGTGCAGAAAGCATATTTTTCTGCACATGCCTTGTAAACCAGAACAAAAACGGCAGCATAACCAGTAAAATAAAAGTCAGACCACTGTTTTTATACCAGATGACAACAAGAATACTCACGATTTTACAGGCATCCGCAAACATACTGATAATTCCTGCGGTAAAAAGATTTTCCACGGTATCCACATCTCCGACAAACCTCGAAACGAGAGTTCCCGGCTCTTGTTTATTTATATTATCTGCCGTAAGATTTACAAACTTTTCCATAAGACTGCTGCGCAGGGCATGCGTAATTTTCTGTCCGAATACGGTAAGCAGCCCCTCTCTCGCCGCCTCCATCATTCCGGTTATTGCAAGCATGAAAAAATAAAGCAGAAATACCCAAAAGGAAACAGCTTTTTTCACCGTGATGCTATCCACGATTTTTGCAAGAATAAGCGGCGGAATTAAAGCACACACAACAGCTAAAATTACGGAAATCACAATGCCTGCGGAAAGAATTTTCTGTTGTTTTATCGTTGTAAAAATTACATTTTTTACATGTCCGTTATTTTTCATGACATATTTCTCCCTCCGTCTTTGATTTTTCCGTAGCAGCTTTTTTGCGCTCTGTTTTTTCTGTACCTTCTTCGCTCTGCTCCATGAATAAGTTTTTATATTCCGGCACGATATGCATCAATTCCTCATGTGTTCCGGCAAGTGCCTTTCCATTTTCCATCCAGATTACCTTATCCATCTGTGGGAATAAATACAAACGATGTGAAATGAGAATTACAATATTTTCTTTTGTCATTTCCTTTAAATTTGCAAATATTTCTGTCTCCGTTTTTTTATCCAAAGCAGAAAATGGGTCATCTAAAATAAGCACCGGTCTTTCATGGCAAAGCGTTCTTGCAAGCGCAAGTCTTTTTCCCTGGCCGCCGGAAAGACGGACACCTCCATTTCCTACAAATGTCTTTTTTTCATCTTTCATTTCTTCCACTTCCCTGCTCATGCAGACCGCCTGTAAAAATGTATCCGGATTTTTATTTTCGCCCATTAAAATATTGTTTTCCACTGTGTCATTGAAAAGTTCGGCATCATGTCCAAGATAACCGATCATCTGTGTGCGTTCTTTCGGGCTGATGCTGCTTAACTCCCGGTTCCCGATAAAAATCTGTCCCTCATATGGATACTCACATAAAAATGCTTTTCCAAGCGTGGATTTTCCACATGCCACAGCTCCGGTAATACCAATAATCTGCCCTTCTTCTGCCGTAAAGGAAATATCGTTTAATATCTCTTTTCCATCCGGGTAAGCAAAGCTTAAATGACTTACTTTAAGCTGTTTTATTTTACTGTTTTCTTCTGCCTTATGGTCTGATTTGTGACTTTTTAAACTTTCCCCACTGCTGTTCTCCTCATCTGTTCTGCCTCCGTCCGCTTCTTTTTGCACAGTTAAAAACGGTTTTATCCTTTTCCAGGAAACCTGCGCTTTATGTACCGCGTTAAATAGCTTTGCTGCACTTGAGGATTTGACCGAAAGCTTCATAAAACAGGATAAATAAGTGGTAAACGCTGCAATTGTCCAGCTTTTCCAGCCTGTACCAAGAATGTTTTTCTGCCCGAAATATAAAATAAACAGAATACCCGCCATGGAAATGACCCGGTAAACCGGCGGCATTGATGTATTCCAGATATTTGCCTTTATCGCTGATTTTTCATAGTCTGACAGATTTTTTTCGTATGCCATCTGTCTTTCTTTTTCCTGTCCGAACACACGATAGGTAATGGCATTTTCCGCACGGTCTAACGTAGCCGCACTTAATGCTCCCGATTGCCGTTTATAAGCTGCTCCGGTTCTCTGAATCATTTTTTTCATTTTTTCCGCCGTAATATAAGAAATCGGTGGAAAAATGAGACAGAGCAGTGCAAGCCGCCAGTCATACACAAAAAGCATGGCAGCATACGCAGTCAGTGCCACTCCGGTATCAAAAATTTCTGTCGTAAATTTCCGCATGCCTTCCACGCAGTCATCCACATCGAGGATCGCTTTTGTCATGACATTTCCTTCGCCCTCCTCTTTTATCTGTGTTCTGCTTTTGCGGACAAGGCTGCCATAAAGTATTTCCTTCATTCTGCGGTTTACATTGTTCGAAAATCGTCTGACATAAAAACGCTTAATGTATCTTGAAATCTGTACGATTGCAATCACAATTACATAACCAACGGCAAGAATAAGCATATCCGAAAACTGCCCTGCCCCACTTAAAATGTCGACAAGGCTTCCTGTCATTTTTCCTTCAAACCACGGTCCGGCAAGAAGTCCGATATTATAAATCAGACCGGAAATTGTAACCAGAAGCAATACTTTCCATTCCGCTTTAAAATGAGAAAGGACTTTATCCGGCTGAAACTGTGCGCCTGAATTATTATTGTTCATCGCTTTCTTTCTGCTCCTCTCAATTTCTTTCGCAATTTTCTATTCCTCTGATATTTTCTCTACATCAGTTTTTTCTCTCTCCGCCACAAGGCGTGCCACGTCCACAAAACCTGCCTGCAACTGTCTTTTGGATTTGGTTTTCTTATAACACAAAAATAGTTGTACTGTCAATTTTTTAGATGATAGTACAACTATTTTTGTGTCAATATATTATTTATGAGAAAAAGGCACCACACAAATGTGTGATGCCTTTTTCTCCCGTTTATTTATTCATAAACATGTTTCTTTTTATCTTTTTCTTTTACCTGTTTTTTCTTTAACATGTGTTTTGGATTTTTGTCTGCCATAATGTATCCTTCCTTTCCTTTTTGCCTATAGGCTTTTCGGTCTGTAGGTTATTTACATTAAATTTTTATTATCCTTCAATTGCAATGTACTTGCGCTCCGGAACTGCCGGTTTTGCTTCTTTCTTCGGAACAAACAGTTTCAAAATACCATGTTTGAATTCACCCTTGATATCCTCTTCGGTGATGTTCTCTCCTACATAAAAGCTACGTTCGCAGGAACCTGCATAACGCTCTCTTCTGATGTACTTACCGGTATCCTTCTCCTGCTCATCTTCATCAAGACCTTTTGCAGCGGCAATGGACAAATATCCATTATCAAGGGAAACCTTGACTTCATCTTTCTTAAATCCCGGAAGGTCAACGATTACTTCGTAACCATTGTCTTTCTCCTTAATATCTGTCTTCATAAGATTTTTTGCATGTCTGCCATACAATTTCTTCTCAGCCTTATTCTCCATTCTGTCATCATAATAAAATGGGAAATCAAACAAATCATCAAATAAATCTTCTCCAAAAATACTAGGCATCAACATAAGTCATCTCTCCTTTTTTCTACGGTATCCACTTTCTCGTGGATATCTCATGCTTTATTACCTTGTTTCTTTGGAACTGGGATGTCTGGAGAACTCAAAGAACTTTTCTTTTGGAACTTTATTGATTCCTCTGTTCTTCTTTTGTTCTCTTCCTTTGTTCTGATTATGTTATACCACTCGTTATTAGCACTGTCAATAGGCGAGTGCTAATTTTTCTGTGAACATTTTGTGAAAACAGGCTACATACAGAAAATTTTGTATATTTACAGCTAATTCACTTCAATATTACTGATAATCCTGTGGTAACCTTCAAGTGTCACCATACCATCTGAGTCCTCCACACGTCTTCCACTGCAACGGACGATTACTTCCCCAAGCGTCGGGTGAATCCATGGATACTCAAGCTGCACTACTTTATCCACTTCCATCATACGTTTGACATTTTTTTCAACATACGGAATATAGTTTTCCTTAATCCTGCCAAACCAGAAGGAATAACACTCCTGCGGTGTATATTTTCTGTCAACGGACAAAATATGCTCCATTGTCTCGTCTGCATGCATTTCATAATATTGTTCTTCTTCATTGACGCGGATAATCCATAATCCAAGAGCATTTTCCCTTAAAATATCTTTGGCATTAAAATACACTACATGCATTTTATCTTTATACTGGTAAATTTTCTTTACAAAATCCTCATGCTCCCTGTACTCAGCTGTTCTTCTATCAATAAATGCACTTTCAAACGCTTCTTTCTCACATGGCTTTGCAAATAAATATCCCTGGATAAGATTTGGAGAAAGCCCCTCTAATACTGCAAGTTCCCTCACATCTTCGACGCCCTCACAACAAATCCGGATTGCATTACTTTTTGCGAACTCAATCATATTACTGATTAACCGGTAATTATAAGTTGCTTCTTCGATGCCGCTTACAAAAAGCTTGTCTATTTTTATCTCATTGACATCTAACTCTTTTAAATAACTCATACTTGCATAGCCTGTACCAAAATCATCAATAGACAGTTCAATGCCTGCCTCTCTCCACTTTTTAAATATCTCACTGAAATGCTTGAATTCCTGCAGCTGTGTCGACTCTGTAATCTCAATTGTAAGTGCATTTCCTGGCATTCCGGTCTTTTCCAAAACATCCAATACTTTCTCTGCGATATTCTTTTCCTGTAGCTGCACCGCCGAAAAATTAACACTGATACAGAAATTTTTGACTTCCTTTCTCCAGTGTTTACACTGAAGCAGTGCCGTCTCAAGTACCCACATGCCTACCTGGTTAATCAGCTTTGACTTTTCTAACAGTGGAATAAACTTATCCGGATATACATTTCCCTGCGTTTCTGAATGATAGCGGAGCAATGCCTCTGCACCATATAAATGATAATTTGCAGTCTTTATCTGCGGCTGATAGCATAAATAAAAGCCCTTGCATCCGCATTTTACGCTCTCCTGCATCTCTTCTAAAAACTGGATTGTCTTTATCCGCTCTTTTAAATCCTCCTGTGAAAAGAAGATAATATTTCTGCCGCCTAAACCTTTTGCCTTCTCAAAGGTCATTTCTGCACAGACATATAGATCCTTTTCATCACCAAACATCTCTTTACTGTCTGGTACTATACCTGCTGAAAGCGTACATAATTCTTCCATCTCATCTAAAAGTTCATTATAAAATGCAGTGATTTCTTCCCTGTTTTGCATATTGAGATATAATGCAAAGCAATTATTTTCTACATGCCATACATTCTTCAGTGAAACCTTCTTCTCAAAAAGCTCCGCACACTGCTTTATTACTTTATCTCCGTACTTTCTTCCGTGCCTTACGTTAATATTCTCAAGATTGTCAATTCCTATCATCATAAAATATCCGGTATTTTTATTAAGAAATTCCTCTTTTAAATCCAGAAGCATTTTATTTTTATTAAATAACTTTGTAAGCGGATGATAATAATACCGGAGCACTTTATCCGATACCCTTCCAATCATAACGAACGGTCTGCCCTTGTCATCGTTGATTATCGTTCCTCTGCAGCTAATCCACACCGGTTCACCCCGGCGGTTTACCCAGCGGTAATTCATATCATGGATTTGTTTTTCTCCGTTCGCAAGCTTCTTTAAATCATCCTGTAACATTTTTAAATCTGCCGGATAAATAATTGCTTCCATATCGGCAGTCGTACACATTGGTTTTCCCTGGTCCTGTAATGCATATTCCCTGTCCACACCACCAAAAAACCATTCTTCTTTTCTCTGAATATCCCATAAAAATAAATAGGAATCTGTTGACTTGCTTAAAATTCCAAGTACATTCAGATAATTTTTTATCCGTTCCTCACAATACACCGGAAACTGCTTTTTCATGCTGTATTTTATATCATACATCATCTCATCGCTCCGGTTAAAAAGCTGCTCCATGCCCTCTAATAAGCTTTCCCTTATTGCATACCCGCAGGCAAGTGACAATGGCATTACCCTGTTTTTGTTTTTTTCTGCAATGAGTTCTTCTAACCGGATTAATGCAGCAATTAACTGCTCTTTTTCTCCTTCCTCAATCAAAACACAAAACTCATCCCCGCCAAGCCTATAACATTTTCCGATTTTTTCAAATGCCCTGTTCATGCATTCCGCAGCATCAACAATTATCCGGTCTCCTTCTTTATGTCCGTATCTGTCATTACAGAGCTTTAAATTGTTAACATCTGCCACAACGCAGGCTGCTTTCTCTTTTTGTTCATAGAACAAAAGCTCGTGCGAAAATGCAGTACGATTTCCAAGCCCTGTCAGCATATCCATATACGCAGCTCTTTCCAGTTCCCACTGGTACTGTTGTTCCTTCGTAACAATATCATCAATATGATGGAATACCACAATTACATTTCCATCAAATTTTTCCTCATTCACCCGTCCAACCTGCACTTCAAAATAGCGATGTCCGGCTTTATTCGGGATACTCTCATAACGATATACCAGCCGTTCCTTCTCTGACAGGGCAGAAAGCAGATGTTCCCGCCGCAAAATTCTTAAAAATTCTTTTTTATTGTTGGGTGCAACGTAGCTTTCGCAATATCTTTTAATGCTTTCCGTATATCCAATTTTCTTTCTAAGTTCAATTCTCGCAATTTGGGCTACATTTGCACTCGATGCCATTTTTAATGGTTCTGCAACATCCTCCACTAAATTGACATAATGAACCGATGTGTAATCTCTGCAAATTACATCAAAAATCCTGCCTTCCATATTAAGTTCATCAATAATATTCTTCTTTTGCTCTGTCGCTTCGTTCACACTTTCACTCTTTCTTTGCTGTAAATAATAGAATGTACGCTCCGCAAACCTTCTATTGTCATAAATAAAAATCCCTGATACGCTATGTCATAAATTATAGCATATCAGGGTTATGTTTTTCTACGATTGAATATTATTTTTAAAACTTTTTACAGCTTCCATCCGGCAGCTTTAAGACTAAAAGATAAATTGTACAAGCAACATATAAAATACCGTTCCTGCTCCAATACTGAGTAAAATATTTTTCTTCCATTTATGAAGAAGTACAATAAATACAATTGCCAAAAGCTCCGGTATTCCATACGTACTGCCAAAATCCACATCCTTCAGGCAATAAATAACCAGAAGTCCTATCACTGCATAAGGCAGCACTGTTCCAAGATATTTAATAAATTCCGGTGGTTTTTTCCCTTCCGGAAAAATTATAAATGGCAGAAAACGTGTCACCATTGTTCCAAGCACCACGGCTGCAATCGTAAGAATACTCTGTGCTGTTGTCATTACTGTACCTCCACCTCTTTTTTGCCATCCGCTTTTCTCTTAAATAAAAAGCTGATAATAATAAATGCCATTGCCGGTACAATAAACAAATCACTTCCGAAAATTACCAGACAGGCAATCGAACCAACTAATCCTATCAACGCCGGACTGTGGTCTTTTGTGCTTTCCCACTGCTCAACGAACATCACTACAAAAAAAAGATGTCTGGCATTTACCATTAATGCAAGAAAAAATGCTGATAAAGGGTGAAATGCCGAAAGCAGAAGATTTGCCGTGACAAATTCCATAGAACCCGCATAGATAAACATACTCATAAACAAAGGATACCAAAATGAAAATCCTTTGCTTCTCATTAAAAATCCATAAGACATTCCTAAAAACAAAAAACCTACACCGATTGGCAATGTGTAGGGCAATGCTACCTTGAATGCTTTTTTCTTCATGTAACTTTATTCCTTTCTTCTTTTGTGAAATGTCTTGCATCTTGCATTTTACGCATTATATAATAATAAAAAGCAAAGGAGTTGGAAAGTCTTATGAAAAAATTTTTTAAAGAATTCAAAGAATTTATCAATCGTGGAAATGTCATGGATATGGCAGTCGGTATTATCATCGGTGGCGCATTCACCAGCATTGTTTCCTCTCTCGTTGAAGATATCATCAATCCTTTTTTAGGGTTGTTTGGTGGCATGAACTTTGACAAGCTTTCCTGGAATATTTTAGGTGAAGTCACTTTAAATTATGGAAAATTTCTGACGGCTGTTATTAACTTTTTAATTATGGCTCTGGTTGTTTTTCTTATGGTGAAAGCTTTAAATACCGCCTCCGAAAAGCTTGCACACAAAGAGGATAAGACGGAAGAAAAGCCTGCTAAAAAAATCTGTCCGCTGTGTAAAAGTGAAATTGCAGTTGATGCATGCAGATGCCCGATGTGTACAACCATTTTAGATGGTAAGGCTGTGCGGGAATTTGAAGAAAAAAACGGAGTTTAATGAAAAATAAATGACACTGCCACATTAACAGGCTGTGTTATGGATTTGAAAAGACTTCTTACGATAGTCTACTATGAATAAAAAACGCAGGGCTGGCAGATTATGAGGTGGCAGCTGGTTGTGTCATAGACCTTTCAATTACCTGATAAACACTTTTTGATAGCTAATTTTCACAAACAGAAATTTATTGGCTTGGCAATGCAAAATACAGTATCCGTCTTTATTTGTTTTCTTTGATTACTCTGCAGGGATTTCCCACAGCAACTACATTGTCGGGGATGTCTTTTGTTACAACACTGCCTGCTCCGATTACAACATTATTTCCAATCGTAACGCCGGGCAGGATAATAGCGCCACCGCCAATCCAGACATTGTCACCGATAATGACGGGTGCCGTTCTGGTTTTGCAAAACTCAAACGAGCCATCCGCTTTTGGCTCACCAAAACGCTCCACCGCTTTTGTCGGATGAAATGCCGTATAAATCTGCACATTGGGTGCAATCAGGGCATTGTCCCCGATACGAATTATATTGTCATCCAGAAAAGTACAATTCATATTTACTTCGCAGTTATTCCCGAAATAAATATTGTTTCCATAATCCACATAAAACGGTGCGGCAATCCACAGATTCTTACCTTTCCCGCCAAGAAGCTTGTTCAGGATTTTTTCTTTTTCCGCGGCATTTAAGGAATTAGCTCTATTATAATTTCTTGCCAAATCTTTGGCTCTATGCCACTGTGTCAATAATTCGGCGTCCCCGCAGTCATAAAGCTGACCTGCCAGCATTTTTTCTCTTTCAGTCATACTTACCTCCACAAATTTCGATTGAGATTTCACCTTTTTTAAGGGATTTAATAACTGTTATATTTTGTTATTAAATTCTCAGCAAGCCCCTGAAAACACTGAATTTATCGCAGGTGAGCTTTCCCTTATTGTTTCCCTTGTGTTATATCGTCCCATCAGTGTTTACGAACTCTGATAAGGGCAAATACAAGGGTAAGAAAATCTGATAACACATTATAACACAAAATGAAAATGACATGGTGAACTGATTGGACTGTGCATTAAACGCACTTGCCATTGATGAACCACTTGAATATGTAAGATTGTATCTTGATGGAACGATGCAAATGTGGGTAGATGCAGAAGATTCTTTAATAATATAGCAGTAGAGAGTCCATAACAATCAATGAGTTATGGGCTCTCATCATATTTTGTATAAAAATTCCTATGTATAATGAAATATCTTTTAAGAAAGCTCATATTGCATGAAATTACCATTATGTACAAATCCGAAATCTGTATACAATTTAACCCCCATATCAGATGCCGTAATCTGTATCACTCCGCACCCATATTCTCTAGCCTCATTTACAACACGAGATAATAA